>JBGRQB010000087.1:0-16756 GCA_041725875.1 Rhodothermaceae bacterium | reverse complement strand
ATTGATGTAAATTGTTTACTGACAGAAGCAAGATTAAAAGGTGTGTTTAACTCGAGTGAATCTTTGGGTCTGAAAGAAGCAAAACCAAATTTATTTTTATATTCAAGCTCTCCATTTATATTCACCAGAATATTTCCGTTAAATCCTCTTTTTTTAGAAGCATAATTCATAAGTGAATCTATTTTATGCATTTTCACAAAAGATTCGGGTGAAATTACAACGGTATCTTTTGTTTCCGGCTCAACCGGAACAACTGTTTTCTCCGGAATGGAGAAATTTATAAAACTATATATTACAAGCAGAAATGCTAATGTATAAAAGGTAGTAAGAAGTCTTTTCGGCATAATTTCATATTTATAATTTTCTCGACAAATTTATAAATAGAATTACACACATACAAGGAGCTATAAAAAAAAGCCCTTGTTTAAGGGCTTAAATTTATTCACAGGTTATACTTTCAATAGGATTTGCAACTGCTGCCTTGTATGTCTGATAAGTAACTGTTACAAGTGCAATTAACACAGCCATTATGCCTGATAATATAAATGGTAAAACTCCAAGATCTATTCTGTAGGCAAAATTGTTTAGCCAGTCATCCATAAAATAGTAAGCCACAGGCCAGGCAATAATATTTGCAATAACTACCCATTTCAAAAACTCTCTGGACAACATTGTAATAATCTGATTTACTCCGGCTCCCATTACCTTTCTTATTCCTATTTCTTTTGTCCTTCTTTCTGTAATATAAGCTGCGAGTCCAAATAAGCCCAGACAAGCAATAAATATTGCAAAGAGACTAAAATATCCGAATAATTTCTGAATTCTCTCTTCTTTCTTATATTGTGCATCAAATTGTTCATCAAGGAAGAAATAGCTGAAATCGGTTTTAGCTGAAAATTTTTCAACTGTGCCTTTTACATAATTTATTGTTTCGGGAATAGATGCATTTTTAATTCTGATTGTCACATAACGCCCGCTTCTGTTGTAGCGAAACGCAATTGGTTCAAGTTTCTGCTGTAATGGTTTGAAGTTAAAATCTTTAACAACTCCTATAATTTTTCTGGAAGAAGAATTGTGAAGGATTTCAATATGTTTATCAACAGCTTCCTGCGGAGTTTTATAACCCATCTTTTTTGTAAATAACTCATTAACAATAAGTCCTTCCTCCAATTCTGCGGGATGCTCTCTTGAAAAAACTCTTCCTGCCAGAAGTTTAATTCCCATTGTATTGATATAATGCTCATCAATTGAAGAATAAATAGATAATTCAAAATCATCTCTGGAAGCTTCAAGAAGTTTAAATGCTGTGTCGCTCCAGTTTTTATCTCCGGGAACTCTGTAGGAAACAGAAGAAAGCAGAATGTTTGAGTGTTTATTCAGTTCGGGAAGTAATACATCGAGTCGCTGCATTAATTCATTATCATCAACATTTACAACCAGTTTACGTTCTTTTTCAAAACCAAGATCTCTGTTCTTTACATAATCCATCTGCTGTATTAAAATTATTGTACCTGCCATCAGAGCTATAGTAATTGCAAATTGAGATATTACCAATAAATTTCTCAGTTTTGAAGATTTACCTCCTGTGCCTGATTTTCCTGTTCCCTGCAAAACTTTTGCAGGCTGAAAAGATGAAAGAAAAATGGCCGGATACAAACCGGAACCAATTCCGGTAATAAGTGTTACTGCAATTAAAACAATAAGAAGAAACGGGTTGTCTATCAGATTTAATTCCAGATTTTTCATTGTAAAATTGTTGAACCAGGGGAGTAAAATCTGCACAATTACAATTCCAATAAGGACTGCCAGAATCGAAAGAAAAACAGATTCTGCCAAGAACTGGTTCATTAAATATTTTTTTGTTGCGCCAACTACTTTTCGTAAACCAACCTCTTTTGCTCTTCCGGCACTTCTTGCAGTGGAAAGATTCATAAAATTTATGCAGGCGATAAGAAGGATAAGTATTGAAACTCCGAGAAAAATTGTTACTATTTTCATATCACTCTGAGGCTCAATTTCCCAAGATAATCCGCCGTAAAGATGAATATCTTTTACCGAATGCAATTTTAATTCCATTATCTTGCTTATATCAAAATTGTTGCCCATAGCTTCCTGAAGTCTTCCCCCAACTTTATCGCTAAACCAGTCGGATACCGCACCTCTGATTTCTTTTTCGTCTATACCTTCTTTCAGAACAACATAAGTGTAGATGCTGTTATTTCCCAGCTCATTTAATTCTTCTTCACCATATAAAGGGACAAGCGTTTTATAGGATATAAAAAATTGTGAATTAAGATGTGTATTATCGGGCAGTCTTTCCATAATTCCGGTAACATCAAGTGAAACAAATCTGCTGCCCCATTCCATTCTGATTCTTTTCCCAATAGCATTTTCGGTACTGAAATATTTTTTTGCCATTTCAGGTGTAATCACAATTGAGTTTGGCTTTACTAAAACTTCATCCGGATCTCCTTCAATAAGGTTGTAGGAAAAATCGTTAAATATGTTGTGATCCGTGAAGTAAGCAGTTTCTTCGTATGAGTTGTTATTTTCATCCTGAAAAGTAATTTCTGATTTATCTATTCGTACAAAAGATTCTATCTCAGGAATTGAATAGGAAATCGATTTTCCGTAACCGTGTCCCGTAACAGGAACATGAAAATGTCTTCCTTTCCATTCCCCTTTTCTTTCAAGTCGGTAGAGCCTGTCTCCTTTTTCGTGAAAATTGTCATAGCTGAGCTCCTGAATCACAAAAAGTGTAATCAACATAAAGCTGGCCAGACCAATTGCGAGTCCGGTAATATTAATAAATGCATAACCTTTATGTCTGATAATATTTCTGTAGGCTATCTTAAAATAGTTCTTGAACATTGCTCCACTCCAGTAAAATGAAAAAATTATAAAATTAGGCACACACTTAATCAGCTGAATCCAAAACCACCTGTCAGCTTTACCTTTACCCTCTTTCTTTAATATATAGTTGTAATATTCTTCAAAATCGCCGGTAAGTTGGTCGTAATCTGCATTTGATAAAAAGAACTTCATCAAAAAGTTAGCAAGTTTTGGAGAATTTGTTTTTGCGGAATCCATTTTATCTCCTAATCAAAAGCCAGCAATGTTTCTGGTGTCCAGATTGCTTTATTAATTCTTCTAATATTTTTCAAAGCTTCACTCCCCGATGACGTAAGAGTGTAAAGATATTTTGCTCTGCCTCCTCTTTCAGCAGTAGGATTGCTCATATGTTTCTTTACATATCCTTTACTAAGAAGCTGCTTAAGAGGTTTGTATATTGCCCCGAATGTCCAGTCGTGACCTGTTTCACCTGAAATCAGTTCCTTTATGGTAACTCCGTATGCATTATCTTCAAGTTTCCAGACAGCCAGTAAAATTATCTCTTCCGAACGTGATAAAAGTATCATTTACATCTCATTTTTATTTGTATGAATTTTGGATACAAATCCTTAGACGACATAAAAAGCTAAAAGGTTACACTTATCCTTAAAAATATGTGTAGGTATCCACTATTTTATTACTTACCTTTGAAAAGACAAATTTTGAATAAGATTAGATTGATTTATAAGGATAAGATTTTTAATGACAACATTTAATGAATTAGGTTTATCAGAAAGTATTTTAACTGCAATTGCCGAGCTTGGTTTTAACGAACCAATGCCGATTCAGGCAAAAGCCATCCCCCACATTCTTGAGAAAAGAGGCGATCTTGTAGGACTTGCTCAGACAGGTACGGGAAAAACCGCAGCTTTCGGATTACCTTTAATTGACAGAATCAACCTGAAAAAAAATATTGTTCAGGCTCTGATGATCTGTCCGACAAGAGAACTTTGTATGCAAATTTCTGATGATCTTGCAGATTTCTCCAAAAACAAACCAGAACTAAAAGTATTACCAGTTTTTGGCGGTGCAAGTATTGAAAAGCAAATGAAGAGCATCAAAAAAGGTGTGCATATTATTGTCGCAACTCCGGGAAGAATGGTGGATTTAATCAATCGTAAAAAGGTTGATTTACACAAGGTTGAAGCAGTTGTACTTGACGAAGCCGATGAAATGTTGAATATGGGATTCCGTGACGATATTAACACTATTCTGGAAGAAACACCAGATAACCGCGATACTTACCTTTTCTCAGCAACTATGCCAAAAGAAGTTGCTGCCATTGCTGCAAACTATATGGTTGAACCTACTGAAATAAAAATAGGTAAAAGAAACACAGGTTCAGATAATGTTCATCATCTTTGTTATATGGTTCATGCGCGCGACAGATATGAAGCGCTAAAGAGAATTGCAGATTTTAACCCTGATATTTATGGTATTATCTTTTGCAGAACCAGAAAAGATACCCAGGAAGTTGCAGACAAACTGATTAAAGACGGATATAATGCAGATTCGCTGCACGGCGATTTATCTCAGGCTCAGCGTGAGCATGTAATGAGCAAATTCAGAGTTAAACATATTCAGATGCTTGTTGCTACAGATGTAGCTGCCAGAGGTCTGGACGTTGATGATTTGAGTCACGTAATAAACTACAACATACCTGAAGAAAACGAGATTTACACTCACCGTTCAGGAAGAACAGGCAGAGCCGGGAAAAAAGGTATTTCTGTAATTATTGCACATTTACGTGAAAAAAGAAAGATTCAGGAAATTGAAAAAATAATAAATAAAAAATTCGAATTTGTTCCTGTTCCAATTGGAAAAGATATTTGTGAAAAACAGCTCTTCCATCTTATTGACAGAATGGAAAAAGTTGAAATAGATCATTCACAAATTGATACTTACCTGCCTGATATTTATAAAAAACTTGAATGGCTGAGTAAAGAAGATTTGATAAAACATTTTGTGTCGCTGGAGTTCAACAGATTTTTGGATTATTACAAAAATACACCGGACTTAAACATTCCTGAAGAAGACAGAAAAAGAGATCGCGGCAGAAAAAATGAGAAACGTGAATTTAACAAATCACAAAATGGTTATACACGCTTCTTTATTAATCTTGGTAAAAAAGACAAAATTAAACCTCAGGATTTAATTGGAAGCATTAACGATTCCACAGGCGTTAGAAATATCAAAATTGGTGAAATTGATATTTACGACAGATTTTCATTTTTTGAAGCTGACTCAGGTTATACAGATTTAATTCTGAAATCGTTTGAAGGATTCAAATTCAAAAATAAAAAAGTTGCTGTTGAAGTTTCACAAAAGAAAAAACAGAGTACCAGCAGTGGCGGTTCCAGACAAGGCAGTCGAGGAAAACGCCCTTTCCCAAAAAGAAGAAGATAATAATTATATAGAAAAACCTCCTTTACGGAGGTTTTCTTTTATGGTTTGATTTAAATCACAAGATTAATTTTGAAAAATAGATTTGAGAGATTTATTTTTCTGTATCCAAAAATTATAATTAAGATTATTTTTAGAATAGGAATTTATCCAAAAAAGAAAGGTATATACAGAATATGAAAAAATTAGTTATTGTTTCTGTAATTTGTTCGCTGGTTCTTTCCCTTGGATTAACCGGTTGCGGTACTAGTAAAACCTTCCAGGGTGGAGCAATTGGCGCTGCAGCAGGCGGATTAATAGGCGGAATAATTGGTAAGCAATCAGATAATACCGCACTTGGAGCAATTATAGGTGCAGCAATCGGCGGAACAGCCGGAGCTTTAATTGGTAATTATATGGATGAACAAGCTGCTGAAATTGAAAGAGATATTGCAGGCGCCAAAGTTGAAAGAGTTGGCGAAGGTATCAAAATTACTTTTGATTCCGGAATTTTATTTGCTACAAATTCCTCAAAACTTTCACAACAGGCAAAAAACAATATTGCAAGTCTGGCTGTAATTCTTAACAAGTATAACGATACCAACATACTTGTTACGGGTCATACAGATGCTACTGGTTCTGAAGAGTATAACCAGAAACTTTCTGAAAAAAGAGCTAACAGCGTGGTTGATTATTCTAAATTGCAAGGTGTTTCTTTTAACCGCTTTAACATTGTTGGTCTTGGTGAAACTGAACCAATTGCAACAAATGATACTGAATGGGGCAGAAAAGAGAACCGCAGAGTTGAAATTGCAATTTTTGCAAATGATAAATTAAAAGACGCTGCTGAAAAAGGCTTGATAAAAAAATAAGAAAGCGATTTCGCTTTCTTATTTTTAATCTTCTTTACATTCCTACTTATTATATTGTACCCCTACGAAATTTCACTTTAAAGTCACAGACAGATAAACGGTAACAAAATGTGTTGGTTTGTGTGTGTTTTACCTAGTAATGCCTCGAAAATTATCAGTATTTGCATATAAGGATTTCTTTCATTACCAAGTTTTATCTGTCTGAAAACTAAACTTATTCATTCATATATGGATATTTATAATCACTTGCCGGAACAAATGTTTCTTTAATTGTTCTCGGACTCACCCAGCGGATAAGATTGAACTCACCCCCTGCTTTATCGTTGGTTCCAGATGCTCTTGAACCGCCAAACGGCTGTAAACCAACTATAGCGCCTGTAGGTTTATCATTTATGTAAAAGTTTCCGGCTGCATATCTTAATTTTTCACATATTTTTGCAGCAGCTACTCTGTCTCTGGCAAAAATAGCACCTGTAAGTCCGTAAGGAGAAGTAGAATCACAAAGTTTTATAGTTTCTTCAATTTCATTATCTTCATAAACAAACACTGTAAGAACCGGACCAAAAATTTCTTCAGCCATAGATTTGAAACGAGGATTTGTTGTTTCAATTACAGTCGGATCAACAAAGTAACCAACTGAATCATCACATTTTCCGCCGGCAATTATTTCAGCATCACTTGCCTTTTCAGCAAATTCGATATAGCTTTTTATGTTATCAAAAGATTTTCTGTCAATAACCGCATTCATAAAATTCTTATGATCAGTCACATCACCCATTTTGATATCTTTAGCCATTTCACAAATCTGTTCTTTAATTTCAGGCCATAACGATTTCGGCACATACATTCTTGATGCAGCAGAACATTTTTGCCCCTGAAACTCAAAAGCACCTCTCACTGCATTTACAGAAACTTCCCTTACATCTGCACTTGGATGAACAAATATAAAGTCTTTACCGCCTGTTTCACCTACAAGTCGAGGATATGATTTGTAGTTAGGCAGATTTGCAGAAACTGTGCTCCACAAATGGTTAAATGTGTTGTTGGAACCGGTGAAATGAAGTCCGGCAAAATTTTTATTGTTTAGAACCGTATTACCAATTACAGAACCTTTTGAAGGAACAAAATTGATAACACCGGCAGGTAATCCTGCTTCCATAAATATTTTCATCAAATAGTAATTTGATAAAATTGCAGTTGTTGCAGGCTTCCAAATGGAAGTATTTCCCATCATCACAGGAGCTGTGTTAAGGTTAGCAGCAATTGATGTAAAGTTAAACGGACTCACAGCAAAAACAAATCCTTCCAAAGCTCTGAATTCCATTCTGTTAAGCTGGTTAAATGCAGATTTTGGCTGAAATTCGTATATACGACTTGCAAACGAAGCATTATATTTCAGAAAATCTATTGTTTCACAAACTGCATCTATTTCTGATTGATATATATTTTTGCTTTGACCAAGCATTGTTGAGGCATTCAAAATTGCTCTGTATTTTGTACCAATCAACTCAGCTGCCTTTAACAAAATCGACGCTCTGATCGTCCAGGTTAAATTAGCCCAGACTTTATGTGCTTCAAGCGCAGAATCAATTGCCATCTGAATTTCTTTTTCTCCGGCAATATGATATTTAGCCAAAACGTGTGAATGGTTATGAGGCATTGTAACATAACCAATGTTACCTGTTTTTACTTCTTTTCCCCCGATTATTAACGGAATCTCGATTTCATTTTCACTCTGTTTTTTTAGTTCGCAATCAAGATTAATCCTTTCAGGACTCTCTTTCAGATAATCCAAAACCGGTTCATTTTCCGGTAATCTGAAATTATAAACTGCATTATTCATTCTTATATCCCTTAAATTAAAACTATTCTCGAGTTGCATATTTTTGCAATTCGCTTGCAAAGGTATAAATTTTTTTCGGAAAAACAAATAGTGGATCTTAATAACTTTTTATTATTTCAGTTTTAAGATTTTATCGCAGGTCTTTTTGAAAAGTTTGTCGTGCTCGGAGTGAAAATTATCGAAAATTTCAATTATTTTCTCCCCTTCCGGAGTTAGTTCGGTAGAACCGCCGTCAGAACCTCCTCTAGTTGGATTAATAATCTGGAACCCCAGTTTACTCTCAATCTTTTTGATATTATCCCAGGTTTTTCTATAAGTGAGTCCCAATTTCTCAATTGCATTTTTCAGTGATCCTGTTTCCTGAATTGCTTTGAGTAATTCCCATTTACCATCGCCGAGAATATTTTCTCCGTCTTTGGTTTCAAGCCAAATTTTGTAGTTAAATCTGAGTGAAGATAATTTCGAGTTCATACAAATCTGTTTTTTATTCGAGGATAAATTAAATTATCCAAAAAAAATTTCAGAAGCAATTAAATATTACTAAACTTTGTACTCTCCTGTTATCTTCACTCTTTAACTTTACTCTGTTCTGATAGAATCTACCGGATTACTGTTTGCAGCAGATATCGATTTTATTCCCACTGTAACAAGCGTAACCGTAAAAGATAAAACTGTGGCAAGGAGTAAAAACCAGATATTTAAGTCTGTCTTGTAAGCAAAATTATCCAGCCATTTTGTCATTACAAAATATATAAGAGGAAGTGCGGCCAGATTTGCAACAACAAGAATTGCAATATATTCCTTTGCAACCATATCAAATATATTTTTGTTTTTTGCGCCAAGCACTTTTCTGATTCCAATCTCTTTGGTTTTACGCACAAGGGCAAAACTTACCACTCCGAATATTCCGATGACATTTAACAAAATAGAAATAATGGAAAAGATTTTTAACAATTCCATCAAAGCCTGATCCTGTTTGTAGAGTTTGTCAATTTTTTCATCCAGAAAAGAGAAACTAAACGGCCATTCAGGAGATATTTTTTTCCAGGCCATTTCAATTTCACCAACAGTCTGAGAAACATTTTCCGAATTAATCTTAATTAGAATATTTGTACAACTCCAATTACGAACTCTGTAGATAATCGGTTCAACCTTTTCATAAAATCCTTTTGTATAAATATCTTCCACAACACCAACAACATGCTGAGGTCCCTCACTTCCCCAGATACCTTCAAGAATCTCGTCTCCGGTTCCTTTTATATTATGAGTTTTGGCAGCTGTTTCATTTATAAGAATTGAATTTTTTGCATCATACTCTGAGTTTAATTTAAAATTACGACCTTCAATTATTTGAGAACCAAGTAAATTGAAAGTATTGTAATCAACATTAACTATGCCCGTTCCAACAGCTTCTTCTGAACTTTTTCCTTTTTTATATGCGGAACAATAGTTTGAGATACTGCTTCCGGGAACATTGTTCATTGAGGAAATAACAGTTATCCCCGGCTTGTTCAACAGTTCCGATTTTATTCTTTCGTATCTTTGTCTCCTTTTACTTGAAGGCGGATTACTGACTACAACAATATTTTCTTCATTATAGCCGGGGTTTTTATCAACAACATAAGTCATCTGTTTTTGCACAACAATAAACCCGGCAAAAATAACAATGGTTATTGCAACCTGAATTGTAATTAAAATCTGTTTAGGTGAAATTCTGAATCCATGTTTGAAAACAAGTAGCGACGTTCTGTTAAAGATAATTTCAGCAATATTTGCTCTGCTTGTTTTTATTAACGGAAATAATGAAACTACGAGAACTATTAATAAACTTGTCAACAGCGTTATAATAAGTAATTTGAACTGGAATAAATCTGCAAAACTGAAACTTCTCATTGTGAGTTCATTAAATTTTTGCAAACCTAATCCTGCCAGCAAAATGGCAAGAAGCAAAGATATAAATACAAACAGAAAATTCTCAGCTAAAAACTGAATAAATATTTTCAGGTTATCCGATCCGATAACTTTTCTGATTGCAAACTCTTTTATTCTTATCAAATTTTTTGCTTCGGAAAGATTTATATAATTAAAGAGAGCCAGCACAAGAACAAACACTCCGGCAAGCAAAGAAGAATAAACATAAACAGAACTCCCTCTTGCTTTATCATAAGATAATCCGGCAGAATATAAATGAATATCTTTAACAGGCTGTAAAATACAATTATACTTTTCGCTCTGATGTATCCATTCCCTCTCTCTCATATATTTAGTTGCAGCCTGAGCTACATTTTTTTCATTTTCTGCTTCATTTGCTTTTGTGTAAATATGTATCCGCGACATTGTTTCCTGCTTAAATGCCCTTGGAAATATTTTTTTGTATGTGTTAAATGAAGCAATAAAATCAGTACGAAGATGAGAGGTTTCAGGAATATCCTTGAATATACCTGAAATAAAAAACTTATGAGCATTATTTATTTCTATTTCCTTTCCAATTGGTGATTCAAGCGGAAAGTAAGTTTTTGCAATCTTCTCTGAAATAATAATACTATACGGAGATTTGATTGCTTCACTTTTTGCTCCTTTAACAAGTTCAATATCGAAATAATCAAAAACATTTTCTTCGGCAAAAAATATTTCATCTGTTGCTATAAGTTTTTTTTCACTTTTCATTACATTGACGGAATAGAAATCGGTTCCGCACATATCCAGACTCTTATCATTTGTGCGAAGAATATCGGGCATACCGGAAAAGAAGATCGGTGTTCTTGATTCTCCGCTTGTCTGGATAAGTCTGTACATTTTATCTCCGTCTTTCAGATGATCATCAAACGAGAGTTCATAATCTGAATACATAAGAGTCAGCAAAAACACGGCAAACCCGATTGTTAAACCGGAAATGTTTATAACTGAAAATAATTTTTGCTTTATTAATTGTCTGAAGCTTAATTTTAAAAAATTCTTAAACATTAAAATCCCCCATTTTAAGTTTTCAGATACAACTGCTGAAGCTGCCAGAAAAATTTGAAACAGATACCATATCAGAGCAGCAAACTTTGAACGTCTGGAGCCGAGCTCGGAAAATAACTCCTGATAACATCCAAGTAAATGTTCCTGTTCAGAAACGGGTAAAAAGTTTTTCAGAATTGTTTCAAAAATTTTTGGCGGGATAATCATTAAAATAGTCCCCCAAAGTTGGCCCAGAGTGTATCATTCAGTTTTTTGTGGTAATGTAAAACGTCAACTCCCTTTTCGGTAACTGCATAAACCTTTTTGCTACGTCCCCCCCGAATAGCTGTTGCTCCGGTTAAGACTGAATTTATCAGCCCCATTTTTTCGAGTCTGAGCAAAGGTTTATGAATAGCCCCGACAGTCCAGTTCTTTCCCATTACCTCCGATAAATACTTTTTAATTGATACCAGATAAGCGTCGTCTTTCAATTCCCAAATAGTAATTAAAATCTGTTCTTCTCTTCTGGAAATTTCTTCTTTCATCTTTACTCCATTCATGAATGCAATTTCATAGACAAAAGTAAAACAAATAAAGAAATCAATCAAGCATTTTTTAGACAAAAATAAAACAAATATCGAGTTTAGTTAAAATGGATTAGATTTATTTCTATTGTGGTGTAAACCTTTACTACCAATTTCTGATGATAGTAAAGGTTTATATAAATTTATTCTGCTCTTAATATTTCTACAGGATTTCCCAATGCTGCTTTTAACAACTGGAAGCTAACTGTGACTGCTGCAATTAAAATTGTTATTCCTCCGGTAATAAGGAAAATATCAAAACTTATTTCCATTCTGTATGCAAACCCTGTCAGCCATTTTTCCATTAAATAATAAGCCAGCGGAATAGCAATCAAATTAGCAAAAACAATCCATTTCAAAAATTCTCTGACATATTTCATCATTAAATTATTGACAGAAGCTCCGAGTACTTTTCTTATACTTATCTCTTTACTTTTTCTTTCAACTGTGTAGGAAGCCATTCCTATTAGTCCCAGACAAGCAATAAATATTGTAAGAAATGCAAAGTTATTAAATATCTTTTTGATACGAATTTCATTTTTGTAAAGTCTTTCAAGTGTTTCATCCATAAAACTAAATGTTATAGGGATGTCAGGATTTGTTTTTGCCCAGGCTGTTTTTACCTCTTCGACAACTTCGCTTAAATCGTTGCCGGAAAATTTGATAAATGAATAATAGACATTTCTATAATTGTTCATAATCACCATCGGAATAATTTCATCTTTCAGTGATGAGTAATGAAAATCTTTTACAATGCCTTTTATCACTCCTTTAAAAGTAGGGCCCCAACTCAATTCTTTTCCA
The DNA here is from genome assembly GCA_041725875.1 of Rhodothermaceae bacterium. Lineage (GTDB taxonomy): Bacteria > Bacteroidota > Ignavibacteria > Ignavibacteriales > Melioribacteraceae > JBGRQB01. Next base: position 4,436 of record JBGRQB010000087.1, on the reverse strand, counting down.
ATCGGATCTTCCAACCCCATTCTTCTAAGTGCTTCTTCATTTAAAATGATTTCAGTATTTTCGAGAGCTCTTTCAATATATTTTTGGGTAAAATCACTTCCTTCAATTAACTCAAACCCCATTGTATTAAGATAATGGTAGTCGGCAAAAGTGAAATTCATTCTGACTATCGACTGTGGATCTTTCCCCGGCCAGCTAAAACCTTCCGATGAATTACTTGTAGAAGTCATTCTTCTGTTAGATCTGGTAACATCAACTATATCATTATTCTTAATCAACTCATTTCTGAAAGAAGTAAAATTGCTGTTGGAATTTCCTGATAAATTTACTCTTATCAATTTATCCTTATCATATCCAAGGTCAAGTTTATGAATATAATCAAGCTGATAGGAAACAACAAAAGTTGCAATTATTAATACAACCGAAATTGTAAATTGAACCACAGTTAAAACATGTCTGAACCCGGAACCTTTTTTACCGGTCTTAAAAACACCTGACAAAACAAGCTTTGGATCAAATGAAGAAAGATAAAGAGCCGGATAAATTCCCGATATCAATCCGGTTATAAGTGTAATTCCGGCTAAAAAGATTAGTACTTCAGCGCTGAACAAAATTGAAAAATCAAACTGTTTGCCTGTTATATCATTAAATAAAGGCAGTAGTAAATATGAAATTACAAATCCCAAAACCATTGCAATAAATGCAGAGAAAACCGATTCACCTAAAAACTGGGTTACAAGCTGACTTTTTCTTACTCCTACTGCTTTTCTCAAGCCAATCTCTTTTGCACGCTGAAGTGAACGTGCTGTTGAAAGATTCATAAAATTGATACAAGCAATCAGCAATATAAAAAAGCCTATTAATGCAAAAATGTAAACGTAAGTGATGTTACCGTCTTCCCCTTCAAGTTCGTACAGATAAGAATCTTTTATAGGCTGAAGCATCAGTTTTGTATTATCAGTATTAGTATACTGCGAAAGCAGGCTGTAGATTTTTTTCTCAAAATCATTGATGTTCGTGCCACTTCTTAAAGTAACCGAAGTTCTTGGATTATTATTTCCCCATATATCCATTCGCTGACCGATTAACTGTCTTGCACCTTCCATTGCAAACAGCATTTCAAAATCCCAAACTGTATTATCAGGCAGATTTTTTAGTACTCCGGTAACCGTTACATTGTGATTATTACTAAATTGAAATACTTTACCAATCGGATTTTCATCGCCAAAATATTTCTTTGCCGTGCTTTCAGTCAAAACAACTGAAAACGGATCTGTCAGCAGTTTCTCTTTATCACCTGAAATTAGAGGATAATTATAGATGTGGAAAAAATCATTATCTACAAATAGGATTCCTGATTGATTAACTCTTTTGTCTTTGTACGCAATCGGAGTTTCAAAATGAAATTGAATTCGCGTTGCATATTCAACCTCCGGGTATTCCGATTTAAACAACGGTGCAAGAGGATGCGGAGTTGACATATGAGAAATAGGTGGTGCATCCGGATAAAGAAGTTTTTCAAATACAACAAAACTTCTTTCAGAATTGTGATGAAACTTATCATAACTCAATTCGTGAACACACCACAAAACGAGCAGCAGACAACAGCTTATTCCGACTGACAAACCACTCAGATTAATAAATGAATAGAGCTTGTTTCTTGTTAAATTTCTTATTGTAATTTTTAAATAATTAATGAGCATAGCTCCCCCCCAGTAGATTTTATTATCTAACAGTTTTGGTATTGAAGTAAAAATTTGGATCCAGAGCCAAAAGAATGCTCTCAATTTCCCGTCTGATTCACACTGCAAATGATACATCTCCAGAAAATCTCCGAGTTTGGTATCATTTTCATCTTTGAAAAAAAGTCTGATTATTTTTTCTGCTAACTTCAATACTCACCTGTTGTTTTATAATTCACTTTCCAACGATACTTTGCTGATTTCATTCCACATTTGCTCTTCAAGAGTTTTTATATCAATCAAAGCTTTTAATCCGGATTTGGTAAGATCATACATTCGTTTGCTCCTGCCTCCTCTCTCTTTTGTCGGGTTACTCAAATATGATTTCAGGTAACCTTTTTTTTCCAATCTCTCAAGCGGAACATATACGGCTCCCAAAACCCATTTTTGTCCTGTCATTTCAGTTAATTGCTCTGCCAGAGTAACTCCGTAGGCATTTCCTTTAAGTTTCCATACAGCCAGTAAAACCATTTCTTCGGGACGGGTTAATATTTTCATTTTATTTGTCTGTAATTGTTAGAGATATATTTGTCTATAAATTTAGAAGAAATAACTTTATTATTCAAGGCTTATTTGTCTATAAATCTAGAAATAATATATTTCTTTGATATTACTACGTATTTATCGATATTCAAATTGATTTTTTATCTGCAATTTTGAATCATTTTAGAGAAATTAACGAGGTTCGGCCTTTTTAACGAAACAAGAAAAAATTTTTATGGAAATATTTTCCTCCACTGTTAATTTTCCATAATTTGTTTATTATTGCTTTCAGAATTTTATTTCTTAAAACAATTTCCTGTTTAATCAGGATATGAACGGATTATTTATGATGAACGAAATAAAGGAATGCAAGTTTTGTAAAGGGACTTCATTCAAACCTCATTCAACTGCAAAATATTGGGAAAATGTAAAACTGAATTTCGTAGAATGTGAAAGCTGCGGATTAATTTTTACTAACCCGATGCCGGGAATGGATATAGTTTCCCGCGGAAACAGAGCTTACAGTATTCTTCACAAATACAGAGGAACCATATCTCAATATCGCGGCGGTAAAGATTACGCATTTACATTAAAGCGTAAAGCAAAGACTGGAAAATTTTTAGATATAGGATGCGCAGAGGGAATTTTTCTGAAAGGAATTGAAGAAAACTCCAACTGGCAGGCTGAGGGTCTTGACATAATTGAAAAAGCAGTCGAGTTTGCAAATGATGTACTAAAAATAAAAGTGCATCTCGGAACCCTTGAAACTTTTGATGCAAGAGAAAATTATTACGATTATGTAAGAATGAATAATGTGATTGAACATATTCAGGATCCGGTTTTGTTTTTGGAAAAGACCAACAAAATTATGAAACAAGGCGGAACCGTATATTGCTCTACCCCAAACGGAGTGCAGGATGGCGCTGTTCTGAAAACCGCAAACAAACAGGGTTACGATATCAACTTACAGGAAAATCATTTTTACTACTACCCTCCCAAAACTTTGAGAAAGATTTTTGAACATTGCGGATTTAAAATTGTTCATGCATACAGCGAAGATATCAGTCATTCTCTCAGCGATTTTGGAATTACTTCAGGATTAAAAAAGCCTCCTACAGGTGAAAAATTTAGTCTGGAATATTATGATAAAATTCCCGATTACGAGTTTTCAATCGATCCCGAAGAGGTTAAAGAATATAAAACTCATTCTTCTGCCAAATCGTGGAAGGTTCTGTTAAACAAATATCGCCGGGAAATTTTCCGGTTCCGATTCCCCTATTTTATGCCTGTTGGTCATCAGCAGCATATCTACGCAAAAAAGATTTAGCTCAAAAAGGTATGTTTATCATACCTTTTTTATTACCCGGATAAAAAATTATTTCACTGAGTAGTTCAAAATAATTCTCCGTATCACTCTTTGTAAAAGGAGAAAAAGAGAAATTATTTTGAATCCGAACGCAATAAAAAAAATATTGGTAATACGCGAAGGGAAAATTGGTGATCTGTTAATGATCACGCCTACAATAGAGGCTCTTGCCAAAAGATATCCTTATTCTAAAATTGATTTACTCATTAACAATTACGGAAGTTTCGTCTTTGAAAACAATCCTAAAATTGATGAAATAATCTTTTACGATCGGAAAAACTCTTTTGGTAAACAGATAAAACTCTTACATAAATTGCGAAAAGAAGAGTATGATTTAATTTTTATTTTCGAAGAAAGTTCACATCATAAAATTTTAGCTTATCTGATCGGTGGTAAAATCCGCGTTGGATTTTCAGGAAAACATAATCAACTGCTCACGCATTATTTTCCCTGGGAGAAGAAGCATCACGCTATAGACAACAATTTAAAACTTCTAACTCCAAGTCTTGAAAAGAATACGGTTCTCTCAAAAAAAATGATTCTTAATCTGAAAGGTAGTGATTTAAGAAAGGCAAAAGATTTTCTGAAACTAAACAATATTTCTGAAAATGATAAAATAGTTTTTATCCACCCTGCCTGCGGAAAAAATGAAAAACTCCGTACCTGGCCGCCAGAAAATATAGCTAAATTTTCAGATATGCTGATTTCCTCCGATAATGTAAAGGTAATTTTGCATTGCGGACCAAATGAAGAAGAAGTTATAAATCAGATTTTGCCTCTGATGAAAAACAAACCTGTTGTAAATAGAAATAATCTCGACATAACTTCTGCACTCATAAAACTCT
>JBGRQB010000086.1:0-17132 GCA_041725875.1 Rhodothermaceae bacterium | reverse complement strand
ATCTGGAATAATGAACAGATAATATCTGTAGCCTCGTATAACTATGTTGTTCTGTTTTATTTTTTTCAGCCAGTCGACAGATATTATCTGTTCATTATTCCAGATTCCGTTATTTAAAATTAATGCACCAAGTTTTACAAAATCACGAGATGTAATATTTAAATGTCCGCCTGTGTCTGTTTGTCCGGAAGGCATATATTGCCAGTTCAAATTATTTATTCCGAGTGGTTCAAATAAATATTTTTTTGCAAATTCATCTGTTTTCATTCCCGATGTTTTTGCAATTATTTCACCTAAAACAATTACTCCTCCTGTGCAATAGCGCGCTGTAGAATCTCTCTTTAACTCTCCAAGTTTTAATACAGTCTCAACCCAATCGCGGGTTCTGTAAATTTTGTTTTCCTGTCCGGGTGAATTTCTGTCCCAGTCGTTGCAATCAAGACAACTATTCATATCAAGCAAATCTTTAACTGTAATTTGCGATTTCAAACTTACGCTGTCTTTTTCATTAAAATATTCAGGAAAAAACTTGCTGATTTTTTCATCTTCCGATTTGATAAATCCTTTATCGACAGCAATACCGGTAAGCAAAGCAGTTATACTTTTTGTTGCAGAACGAATATCGTGCGGAGTGTTATGTTTTACATCGTAGAAATATTCTTCAACAATAAGTTTATTTTTATGTAAAAGTAAAAAACTTGTAATTCCCTTGTAGTTTCGCTCTTCAACTATTTTCTTTACAATGTTTTTTAACGTATCCGGACTGAAGTTTGTATTGCCGATATCGTCTGTAACTAGCCCGTCGTGTAAATCTTTTGGCTGTTCATACTGATAAACATATTCATCACCTTCATATTCCCTTGGAACCGAAGAATCATAAAAATAGATTCCCATAGCAATCAGAAAGAGAACCATTATCAAAGAACTTTTATAAACCGACTCTTTCATTTCTTCTTTGGTTCGCTTCTTTTTTCTGACAAGGAAAAACAAATAGACAATTGCCGTTAACCCGACAGTGCCGGAGAGATACAAAAACATAAACACGGCAAAATTATAAATGTTCAGATAAATATTTTCAAGATCTGTTATTGCAAATACCAGAGCCACAGAAACAACACAGGCACTTGCCAGAGAAAGCAATAGTCGTTTTTTCATTCTTTTCCTTAACTAGAAATTTTTCAGATATGACGTTCGGAAAGATAAATAGTTTAAAATAAAAATGCGAAGCTGACTGCTTAATGGAGAAAAACCACAGTAAAACTTCGCACTCAAATAACGCATTTATTAGGACTATAAATGATTCAAATTAATACAGATCAAGAATCGATCTTAACTTTTCTTCGGAAACAATTTCAAGTCTGTCTCTGTTGGCCTTTATCGCTCCCGATTCAGCCAGCTTCTTTATTACCCTGTTGATACTTCTTACATTTGTACCAAAATAGTTCGATAATTCATCTCTGGTTCTTATTATCAGATTTGGTTCTGAGCCTTCGCTCATCTTTAATAGAAACTTAGAGAACAAAAATTCGAGCGGATAATAACTGGATTCAACAAACCTTTCTGTAATCTTCAACATCCTGCTTCCCATAAACTTGGCGAGGTTCACAAATAGTTTGTGATCATTTTTCAGGATTTCATTAAAAGTGCCGTAACTCATTCTGTACACTTCACAATCTGTCATACATTTAATATAAGCCAGGTAATCACTTTCTGTGAAAAATTCCATTTCTCCAAAATATTCTCCGGTTCCAAAAACCTCAAAAAGGAATTCCTGTCCTCTGGAATTGATATTAAATGCTTTAACGAGACCTGAATTAATAAGGTACACGCTGTTGGGCGTTGTACCCTGCTCAATGATGATATCTCCTGATTGATAACTTTGGAGCGATATCTCCTTTCGGATTCTCTCCGGCAGATTATCAATATACTCGCTGTTCATTTACGTCCTAAAATTAATTTTTATATCCAAAAAATGTAAAGGACATTTGTCTTAAACACAATTTAATTTTTCGTTAATTTTGGTTTTATTCATTATTCTTCATTGTAAGGAAGCCATTCCTGTGTTCTGTGGAAAAACATAACATAACCTCTTACCTGAAGTCTGCCATTTTCAACCCACAATTTACAGTCATACTCTTTCCCCTTTTGCGGATCAAAAATCTCTCCGTCGGAAAACTCATTGCCGTCCTGTTCCAGATTTGTAATAATTTCCATTCCCAATATTTTCTGGTTATATCGCGGATCATCTTCATCAGCTTCCGTACAAATAGCATCAGCGCGATCTTTATTAAATATTTTTATAATCTTTCCGTAAAATTTGCCATTCTCTTTTTTATAAATTTCAACAACCGATTTTGCTTTGCCTTCTTCATCAACGGTCTTCCATTTACCAACTATTGCCGCTTCCTGCGCCATTACTACGGTAACAAATAAAACCGCTAGCAAAAGTGTGATCTTTTTTAACATTAATTCTCCAGTTTATTTGAATTTCAGATTGCAGAATAATTTTTATGAATAAAAAATTCAAGTCAATTGAAAATCCGGGTCATAAATTTTAGAAATGAATCGGAGATAATTTCTCATCCCCGATTTTATAGAAAGCTTATTCGCAGATTATTTCATCTAAAAAGATCCAGGCTGGTTTTCCCGAACCGCTGTGCCATTTGGGAAGTTTGATAAAACTCTCAATTTCAATTTTGTAGCTGTCATATTTTTTATCGACAGGCAAAACTGCTTCCTGTAATCTTATATCCCAGGAAAAATTATTTTTTGAAGAGAGTAATTCAGCACGGTTGTTTTTGCTGATTCCATAAACTCTTATCTCTTTTGGAGGAATTATCCAGGCATCTTTATTCACAAGATAACTCACTCTTACAGCTGAAATTTTCTCTTCCGGTTTTATTACAAACTCCGCGCTTCTTCCTTCGTATCCGATCCACTCTTTGTTTCTGAAGCCTGTATCACCTTTATGTAAATTTGATAAAGCATTTTCAACACCTGTATATCTCGGATCCGGAGTTGTCATTTTTGTGATGACATATTTTTTAACTTTCAGCAATTCGACTGATATACTTTCGCTCGGTGAGTATCCTTTTTTCTTACTATATGCTTTCAGAGTACCAGATTTATCAATTATCAGATTTTTTCCGTCAGATATTTTTTCCTCGTTGTTAAAGGAATAAACAATTTGAGCTTTATCTTTTGAGATAAGCTTCAATTCTGTTTCATCATAGAAAAGTGCTGAATTCCCCTGTTCAAAAGCTACTTCAGGTGTTTGCAGTTTAATCATCTTTTCGCAAGAATCACTTATCTTTTTTCCGTTGCCAAATGAAAGCACAACAAATTTATTTTTTCCTTCCTGTAATTTGATATTCTTCCACACATAAGTGTTTGGGGCAATTAATTCAGGTTCGGCATCTACTTTTCTTTTGTTGTGAACCAAAGTAAATTTTTTCTGGTTACAGTATATTTTTAAGTCAATAACTTCGGAAGCAACATTCTCGTGACGCTTATCTGCAAAATAAACAGCGGGCTTGCTGTTCCAATTTGTTTTGTAAAAATAGAACGCATCCTTTTTTGTTTTTCTGTCGTAGCTCACCAACCCCTTATGGTTAATCGCTTTATGACTCCCCCTGTCAATCGTTGGACAGGAAAAATCGAACATATTCCAGATATAAGTCGCCCACAAATAAGGACATTTTTTAATCTGCTTCCAATGCTGCTCGTGGAAAAACGCCTGATAATTTTCAGGGAAAAAAGCTCCTATCGGGTCAGGTTTTTCAGGGTTGGGACTGTAATGCAAAACATTTGCACCTGCGCCATACTCACTTATCCCAATATATTTTTCCGGTGCTTCACCGTGCATTTTATCCATTTCTTCTGAAAAACCTTTTACATCGCCGCCATACCAGCCGTGATAACGGTTAAATGCCTGCAAATCGGTTTTCCAGTGTATCGAATTTTCCATATCTCCGCTTGCACTTGCACAAACAGTCAATCTTTTTGCATCCTCCTTTTTAGCAATAGTTTGCAATTCAGTTACAACTTCTTTTGCATAAGAAGGATAAACTTCAGCAGGAATTTCATTATAAATTCCCCAGAAACAAATTGAAGGATGATTGTAATTTTGTCTGATTAATTCATAAAGCTGCTCTTTTACATTTTCAGATTCTGAAAGTGACAGAGCATTAACAAAAGGAATTTCTGCCCAGACAACCAATCCCAACTCATCGCAGATTGAATAAACATCCTTTGCCTGCTGATAGTGTGCCAGACGCACAGACGTAGCGCCAATTTCATCTATTAGCGCAAAATCTTTTTTGTGGTCTTCCAAAGAAAGAGCTGCACCTTTGTTAAATTTATCCTGATGGCGGGCAACTCCGTAAAGTCTGTATGGTTTTCCGTTAAGGAAAAATCCTTTTTCCGAATCTACATAAAACGAGCGAAAGCCTGTGTATTCGGTAACAGAATCAATTACTTTTCCGTTTTTAACAATTTCCAAGACAAACTTATATTGAGCCGGATTTTCTTTTCCGTTCCACAATTGAGGATTTTTTATTTCAAAATCTTCTTTTATCTCAAAACGTTTTCTTGCTTTTATTTTATAACTGTTTTCTGATTTTACAACCAGTTTATTTTGCGCATTAAACACTTTGGTTCTTAAAACAATATTTTCATCAGAAGTAAAATCGTTTTCAACTTTGGTTCTGATTGAAAACTTTGCCAGCTTTTCACTGATTTCATTTTGATCTATATAAACTCCGCTCGTGGCATAATCCATTGGCGTAATGGAAATTTTTGGTTTTACTATTAATTCTGCCTGTCGGTAAATTCCGCCAAAAACTCCAAACAGATTATGATTAACCGGAATTACATCTTCCCTGCTTCTGTTATCAACTTTTACCAAAATTTTGTTTGACATATCTTTCAGCAGGTAATCTGTTATTTCAAAAATAAATGCCGAATAACCACCTTTATGAACTCCAACCTTCTTTTGATTTACAAACAGTTCGGTATATTGACCCACACCATTAAATTTTAGAAAAACTCGTTTGTTGTTCCAGACCGGATTGTACTGCAGTTCTTTTTTGTATAATCCAAAACCGGCATAAAATTCGGGTCCAGACTGCATATCTTTGGAGTTCCAGGTGTGAGGAAGGTTTACTCTTTCCCAAACTTCATTTTGTTTGCCAGAAACCGAATCTCCTTTTCGAAATTGCCAGTCATTATTAAATGAAACTTTCTGTGCAAACAAAAATGTAAAAAACAATAAAAAAACTGAAACCTTTCTAACCATTTTTACTCCAACTTAAATGAAATTCAGAGACTAGAATAATTTTTATTATATTGAAATTCAAGTTATTTATGAGGTTTATAAAATGTCATTATACCATAGTATCAGTCACATTTACGACGATATTTTTCCGTTAAATGAAGCTAAAAGAGGCTTTTTTAACGAGTACTTCAAAAAAGGAAATTTGAACATTCTTGATTGCGGATGTGCAAACGGAAAACTTGCTGCTTTTGCAGAATCATTTGGAAACAAAGTAATTGGAATAGATTTAAATTCTGCTCTTTTACGTGAAGCGGAAAATTTGAAAAATGAAAATCTTCAATTTGTAAATCTGGATATTTTAAGTGTAGATCAGGTTGCCGAACCGGAATCGCAAGATGTGATAACCTGCATAGGAAACACGCTTCCTCACCTTGCAAACAAAGAAAGCATTGAAGAGTTTATTTCAAAATGTGCTTCTCTTCTAAAACCAAAAGGAAAATTGATTTTACAGTTTGTAAATTTTGACGGCGACACTTACGATTTTCCTGTAATTGAATGTGATAATTTTGCGTTCTTCAGAGAATACATTCCCGATTATTTTGAAAATAAAGTTGAATTTAATACTCGTCTGATTTTGAAAAATAACGGACAAATGTTCAGTGATCAGACTTACCTCTTCCCTGTCAAATTTGAACAGATAAAAACTATGCTTGATAATCAGGGTTTACGACTGGCAAACAAGTTCAGTTCATTTAAACGCGATGTAGTTAATAAGCATACAAAAAGCTATTTATTGGTAATTGAAAAATAAATTCTACTTTTGCGATAGGGATTGAAAATTTAACAGAAAATGCATTAATTTGATATGTGTTATAAGGATATTTTTCACTAATAAGGAGAGACCTGTGCTCCAGAATATTATTCAGAAAATAGAGAACAAACAGCAATTATTGCCGGAAGAATTAAGATTTATTCTTGATCTTAAAGAGCGTGAAGATATGAATTCGATCTTCCAAAAAGCTTATGAAATAAAAGAAAAGCATATCGGACGAAAATCTTATTTTCGCGGAATTATTGAGTTCAGCAATATCTGCGCAAAAGATTGCTATTACTGCGGAATCAGAAAGAGCAACAGTAATGTTGACAGATATATGATGGACGAAGCTGAAATTATGGAAGGTGCAATCTGGGCTCACGAAAATAACTACGGTTCAATTGTTCTTCAGTCAGGCGAAAGAGAAGATGAAAAATTTGTCTCTTTTATTGAATCAATTCTACAACAGGTAAAAGAGAAAACCAACGGTGAGCTTGGTATTACCCTCTCTCTTGGTGAGCAGACAAAAAAAACTTACCAGCGCTGGTATGATGCTGGTGCGCATCGTTACTTGCTGAGAATAGAAAGTACAAATGAAGAGATTTATAAGTCGCTTCACCCGCAGGATCACGATTTTGGACGCAGATATCAGTGTTTGAAAGATTTAAGAGAAACAGGTTATCAGGTTGGAACCGGAGTTATGATTGGTTTACCTGGTCAGACAACCGAAGATCTGGTAAATGATATTATTTTCTTCAAAGAAAATGATATCGATATGATTGGAATGGGTCCTTATATTGAACATAAAGATACTCCGATGGCAGGCTGTTTTGAAAACTTTGATGCTATTAAAGGAGATCAATATTTACTTGGATTAAAGATGATAGCAGCAACAAGAATTTATCTTGAAGATGTAAATATTGCTGCAACTACTGCTTTACAGGCGCTTAATCCTTTTGGACGTGAGATGGGAATTAAAGCAGGTGCAAATATCATTATGCCTAATATCACAAACACTCAATACAGAGAATCATATCAGCTGTATGATAATAAACCTTGTATTGATGAAGATTCATCCTTGTGTAAAGATTGTTTATCAAACCGAATTGGCGGAGTTGAAGAAACCATCGGGTTTAATGAATGGGGTGATTCACCACACTTTAAGAAAAGACAACAACAGGAAAATTAAGATAAAAAACCTCTGAAACTTCAGGGGTTTATTTTTCTCTGGCCAAAATAAAAGCATCACTAAATACTTTATCTTTCCACAATTTATTTCTAACACTTTCTGCTTCTGTTCTTGTTTCAAACTCAGGAAGCTGTACAACAAACAACCCGACTTTTGAACTATAAGAAATTTTTAATTCATAAGATAATTTTGAACTGTTCTCCTGCTTAAATCTTTCAGCTCTTCCTTTTGTTGAAAATGCACCAACCTGAACAATAAAGGTTGTTTTAACTTCCGGTGCAGACTTAACAACAACCGGCTCCTCAACCGGAGTTTCCTCTTCCAGCTCTTCTTCCAAATCACTTGCATCATCAAAAACGTAAACTTCATTATCAGGAGTTTTTGTTGAATTGGTTGTATTTACGGTTGAGCAGGCGCTCAAAAAAAGAAGTAAAACAAGGGCAGACAGCAAAATTATTCTATTCATAATATCCACGTTTTTAAATTAAAAAAGGGATGGTTTCCCATCCCTTAAATATATTAGAAATTATAGTTAAAATTCAACGCAAATAAATGAGCGTTTGACTCATATTTACCATTCAGCGAAACCGGTGTCGGCGCAATTGGTAAAAATTCTTGTGAATTATCAATAGTTCTGTCAATAAAATGAAGATATAAATAAGCAACATCCATTGATAAGTTATCTGATAATTTCACACCAAATCCGGCGTTAAAACCAATTCTGTCTGCATCTGGTAAAGTAGGATCAAGTCTTTCATCTTTTACAGGGTTTTTATCATAATAAAAACCAGCTCTCAAGGCAAGTCTCTCACTTGTTCTATATTCAGCACCAACTCTTGCAATGTAGCTGTCTTCATAATCTCTGTGAGAAATAAGCTTGTTTGTACCATCTGACGGGTTTACCCATTCCTTAAAATTCACCTGAAGTTTATCATAGCTTGACCACATATTGTATTGGAAATCAGCAGTAACAGTGAATTTTTCATTTGCTTTGTATGCAAGACCCGCAGTTAAAACAGCAGGAGCGTTTAAAGGTGCATCAATAGATCCTTTTGGAAACAATGCTGACATTGCAGAAGGAACGTTCTGAGGTAATTCAGTAGTAGCATCACCTTCAAATTCATAATTGATCTGTGACTTAAATACAGCACCCAATGATAAACTTTCACTTGGCTTGTACATAACTGCTGCAATAAATCCGTATGACCAGGTATCCCCTTCCATTTTTGTATCGGCATCGCCAAGATAACCAAGCTGAGGATGAGCAACCTGGATTTTTCTGTTAATTAATACATCTGCGTATGAAACAGAAAAACCAACACTTGCTGAAAATTTTTCTGAAAACTTATAAGAAACAGTTGGTGTAAAATTAAATGTTCTGATTTCAGTTTCAACAGTACTGTATCTGCCGTCCCAGTTACCAGGCCATTCTGTTCCCAATCCAAACGGATTGTTAACAGCAAAACCAATACCTACTTTATCATTAAGTTTATGAGTGAAATAAACATTGATAGGAGTGAAAAATCTTTTTTTAAGATCCCACGATTTTGTAAAGTGATCATTGTCACCTGTAAAGGTACTCATAGGCGCAATGTAAGTTGCACCAAGACTTAATTTAGTTCCGTTCAAAAAAGCAACTGCTGCGGGGTTCATATATGCTGCCGAAGCATCGTTAGCCAGACCAACATAAGCTCCACCCATAGCCATTCCCCTTGCACCGTGTTCGTTTATTTGAAAACCACTTGCAAGAAGAGATGTTGAAAAAATTAAAATGAATAATAAAGTGTAGACTCTTTTCACAATTCCTCCAAATTGTTTTGTGTATATCATCTAATAGTTTCAATATGTAATATGTTATTATTTTAGCTCTACTATAGTAACGCCTTCGCCTCCCATCTCAATTTTAGCAAAATAAAATTTACTGACATGTTCGTGTTGTTTAAGCAGTTCGTGAACCATTCTTTTAAGAATTCCGGTTCCCTTGCCATGAATAATTTCCACACGTCCCAGACTTCCGGCATAGGCATCATCTATAAATTTTACAATCTCATACTCAGCTTCCTCCGGTTTTTCTCCTCTGATATCCAGTGATGTCTGAGCAAAAGTATTGGTATATTCGATGCCGTAAACTCTTTCCGGTTGCTGCTGTTTTTTCTTCTGTGGTATTAGTCGGGAAATTTTCACCTGCAGCTTAATACTTCCGGCAGCCACAACAGCTTTTTTCTTTTCAGGAACCAGCTCAACTATTTCCCCGGTTGTATTTGTATTTGCAATTGATACATAATCTCCCACAGCAGGCTGATAATTTTTAACTTCCGGCTGTTCTTTTACCTTTTTCTTAATTTTCTCATTTTTCTTTTTAAGTTCAGAAATAACAGCTTTTTCTTTTTTTATAATATCTTTTTTGGCGTTCGATTCTTTAATATTTTTAATTGCAGCTTCAACTTTTTTATTAACATCACTCAAGTATGATTCAGCTTCTGCCTGAGTTTCAGCTACAATATTTTTCTTCTGTTTTTCCAGATTGTCAATCTTCTTCTGATATAAGGTCGTTAATCCTTTAAGTTTTGAATTTTCGATCTCAAGTTTATTTAGCTTGCTTCTTACATCGTGAGATTTCTTTTCAAGATCTACCAGAAACTCTTCAATCTTGGTTTTATCTGTATCCAGATACTTTTTAGACAATCCCAGAAACTCTCTGCTGAATCCGATTCTTTCAGCTACTTCAAAGGCATAACTCGATCCCGGGAGTCCCTGAACAAATTTATAAGTCGGTAAAAGATGTTCGGTATCATATTCCATTGAAGCATTTTGAAAGCCCTCCATATCATTGGCAATCATTTTAAGATTACCATGGTGTGTTGTTGCCAGAACTTTTGCTTTGTTGTCGCGCAACTGAATTAACACTCCCGCTGCAAGAGCAGAACCTTCTGCCGGATCGGTTCCGGTTCCAATTTCATCTATTAATACCAAAGTTTTTTCATCTGCATTTTCAAGAATCGATTTTATATTGGTAAGATGAGAACTGAATGTACTTAAATCATCTTCTATCGATTGCTGATCGCCGATATCAATTAAAATGCTTTCCATCAGGTGAAGATTTGTATCAGCGTGTGCCGGAATGTGAATCCCTGTACAGGCCATTGCAATCAGCAATCCGGTGGTTTTAAGAACCACTGTTTTTCCTCCTGCGTTGGGACCCGTTATCAAAATCACATTATTGTTAAACTCAAGGTTTAACGGAATAGTATTTTTTCTTCCAAGTTTTTTTATAAGAACCGGATGACGCGCATCCAAAATTTTGAATGGTTTTGTCTGATTCAGCTCAGGAAATTCTCCAAGAATCTCCATTGAGTATTTTGCTTTTGCAAAAATTGCATCCAGTTCACTGATAAACTTTAGTGATCTTGTAAGCTCTATATAATTATCTGCAATAAGTTTTGTCAGCTTTCTTAAGATCTTCTCAATTTCTCTTTTCTCGGAAAAGTTTAAGGAAAGGATTTCATTGTTAAGATTTAGTGTCTCTTCCGGTTCAATATAAACTGTTTGTCCGGTTGCAGATTCAGAATGAATAAATCCTTTTACGTGACGCTTATGTTCAGCTTTTACAGGCAATACAAATCTGCCGTCGCGCTGAGTGGCATATTCATCTTGCACAAAATAATTTGTGCTGAGCCTTTTTAATATTTGTCCGATAACCTTTCTCAGAGTCTCACCTTTTGAGTTTATATCCTTACGGATTTGTCTGAGTCCCGGACTCGCATTATCACTGATATCTCCTGCTTCGGTAAAAACTATATCAATTTCATTTTCAAAATGTTTATCTACAAAAAGATTTTGTCCTAAATCTTCATAAAGATTGGAATCAGTATTCTGAATAAGAAAATTGCGAAGCATTCTGGATGTTTTTGCCAGCTGCAGGATATCCATTATATCTCTTTTAAGAAGCATTGAACCTTCGATGGTACTTCGGGATAAAGCTTCATACAAGTTTGGGATATAATTAAACGGCGGGATATCGTTGTTTATTAATATTTCTTTTGCTTCGGAAACATATTTCCCTCTTTTTAATATCTCTTCAGGATTTGAAAGAGGTTTATAATTCAGGATAGTTTCCTTACCTGTATCAGTGTTTGCATACTTTGATATATATTCTAATATCTTAAAATATTCCAGTTTTTCAAGAACGTTATTTTGTATCATTCGTGTCAGTCTGTATTGTTTTTGTTGAGTCGCTAGATGTATCGGGAAGCATTAATCTTTTGTTCCCTTCAATTAAATTCTGGATATAATCTTGTGTGTTAGAGTCCATCCCTACAAACAAATCAACCGTTGTTGGAATAACATCATAAACATACTGATATCCTAAAGATTCTTTTTTTGCTTCTTCCGAAGGGATTCTTAAAACATTAAGAAAAAGGAAAAACGCACTCAGAATAAAGATTATCTGAATGGTTCCTGAGATTCCCCCCAGAATCTGATTGATAAATTTATTTACCTTATCAACCGGGTGAACAATTCTTTTAATGATGGAGACTACCAGAATTGTGGTAAAAAATATCACAATGCCTGCTATTATTTCAGCCAGGTAAACTTCATCATTAAAAAAAGGTGCAATATATGCACCGACCGGCACAGAAAATTCTATAACAAGAACCACTGCCAGGATTAATCCTATGAGTCCGATTAATTTTCGTACCAGTCCGTCTTTAAAACCCAGAACAAAGCCAATTACCAGCACTACCAAGATTATATAATCTAAATAGTTCAATTAGTTGCCTAAAAATCTGGTAACCAGTTCTTTTACAACTTTTCCGTCAGCCATACCTTTTAATGCTTTCATAGAAGCAGGCATAAGTTTAGGGAAATCTTGTTTTGTAGAAGCACCTACTTCGGCGGCTATCTCTTTTATTTTATCAAAAATTTCATCTTCGCTAAGCTGTTTTGGAAGATATTCCTGAATTACTTTTAATTCAGCTTCTTCGTTAGCAGCCAAATCTTCTCTGCCTGCATTTCTATATTGCTCAATAGATTCTTTTCTTTTTTTAGCAGCACTTGTTAATAAAGAAATTTCACCTTCAGGTGTCATCTCTTCTGATTTACCACTTTTTTCATGTTCAAGAATTAAAGCTCTGATAGATCTGATTGTCTGCAATTTAACTTTATCTTTGGCTTTCATAGCCGCTTTAAGATCTGTATTAATTTTTTCTTTTAAATTCATTAAACCTCCAATATGCAAAAAAAAAGGCGGGCAATTTTGCCCACCCTAATTTATAAAGAATGTAAATAAATTTACAGCTTTAATCTTGCCGAATAGTTCAACTTACGACAATATGCTTTTCTGAGAGACTGCTGAATATCTGTTACAATACCCATTTTAGAATAAACATCTGCTCTCAAAGAAACAACTATACTTGGTAAAGCCTGAGACTTCTGATGCATAATTGATTGTACATCATCAGTTTTTACCAAGGCATCATCAATCTGAATTCTCTGGTCGTTACCAACCCAGATATAAGAAACAAGTCTTTTGTTAGCAATTTTTTCAATTGCTTTTGCTTCTGGTAATTCAAATTTAACCATTATTTGCTGTTCTCTCATCGTTGTGGCAACCATAAAGAATAAAAGCAACATAAAGATGATATCAGGCATAGCCGAAGTTGGTATTTCTTGCTTGGCACCAGCTCTTTTCTTTTCAAATTTCATATCATTTTCCTCGTTTTACTATTTATCTTCTTCAGGTTCCGCTAATGAAATCAAAGTAGGAATCTTTTCTTTTAATTCCTCATTTTCAGCAGCATCAATCTGATATTTGGCTTTGCCAAATTTTCTTTGGCAATATGATTCCTGAACATCAAAATATGCGCCTTTGATAGCATCAAGAGTCTGAACATATAAGTTATAATCAGTTCCTCTGGCGGTTTTAATTGAAATAAGCAATTTTTTGTTTTTAGGCATTTCAACTCTTTCTTCGATTTTCTTAGTCAAGAATTCCTGAATATTGCTTACAGCCATTCTTTCACCAGAAATCAAAACATCGCCAGTTTCGTTTATATTAACAGTAATAAAACGATCTTTGGATAAATTAACAACTTCAATTTCTTCAGGCGGAATATACTCTGGAAGAGTAAGGTAAATACCAGTATCAACATCAATTGTAGTGGTTACAAGGAAGAAAAGTAATAGCAAGAAAGTAATATCAGCCATTGAGCCGGCTTCAATACTCACTTCACGATTTTTTTTCTTTTTTATCATACTCATAGTATTTCTTCTCGGGAATCGTTTAAATTATTTGTTTTTGTTGAAATTATATAAAGCGTCAATAAGTTCAATTGAACTTTCTTCCATATCACCAACTAATTTATCAATTCTTGCAATAAAGAAATTATAGAAGAACTGTAAAACAATCGCAACGATAAGACCGAATAAAGTTGTTAACAATGCAACTGAGATACCACTTGCAACTACTGCAGGAGACATCTGGTTAGCAGCAGCAATGTCATCAAATGCGTTTACCATACCTACTACCGTACCTGTAAAACCAAGCATCGGAGCAACTGAGATAAATAATGAAATCCAAACCATTCCTCTTTCCAAGAAGCCCATTTCAATAGCTCCGTAAGTCATGATTGCTTTTTCAGCAGCTTCGATACCTTCGTCTGCTCTTAAAAGACCAGCGTGGAATACTGAAGCAATAGGACCGCGAGTGTTTTCGCAAACTTTAATAGCTTCAGGAACACCTTTTTTATTTAATGTATCAGTAACAGCAATAATAAATTTCTTAGCGTTAGTACTTGCTCTTAATAAAGTAAATAATTTGGCAAATGAGAATCCAAGACCTAATATCAATACAATAAGGATAGGCCACATAAATTCGCCACCTGCAATGAATTTTTCCTGCAATACAGAAATAATGCTAGCATCCGTCTGAGCAAAAATATAAGATGTAAATTGCATGAGAAACAACCTCCGATATAATTATTATTTTTTAATATTGTGTATTTTCGATTTTATTTCAATTTAACCTGTCAAGATTAACTATTTAGCTCAAGAAAATCAAACATTTTCTAAGCCTCAGGTATTAAGAAGCATAATAATAACAAAATAAAAATTAAATTAAAAACCATTTGTTTAATTATTTTGTATATGTAAGAACAATACCAACAGGATAATGATCGCTGTAACCACCTAAATATTTTCTGCCTCCGTAAGTAGGAAATGAAGTTCCTTTGTAGCGTCCTTCTTTCTGGACAGTAAAATCCGGTTTCAGCACATTAAAAGATGCCTGAGTAGTTCTAAAGTTTCCTTCCAGTAATAATTTATTTATAATTATCTGATCAAGCATATTCCAGTCACCTCTGTACCTGTAGGTTCCTAATCCGTTTTTATATGCAGAAAAGCTTAAATTTACAAGATAATCACTATTATCAGCACCAAGTACTTTGTAAATAGAATTGTTTTCAGGCTCGTCATTAAAGTCACCCATAATAATAATATTTTCTTCTGGTGAATCTTTTTTTATCATTTCAACAGCTTTTTTTAATGTTTTGGCTGCAGCAATTCGGTTTGGTTCAGATTTTTCTTCCCCTCCCCTGCGCGAAGGCCAGTGATTAACAAAAACATTCAATATTTCATCTTCATATTTAAGTTTTACCCACAAAATGAGTCGAGTAGGGTATTTATCCGGTAAAACAACTTCCAGTTCTTTCTGCGCTATAAAAGAAAAAAGATCTGCATCATAAATCAATGCATTATCAATTCCCCTTTTATCTGGTGACTCTGCATAAGCTATTTTGTAGTTTTTTTCCGAAATATGCTTTTTGAATAGTTTTTTAAGAAGTGCTTTGTGCTCAACTTCCTGAACACCTAAAATGTCCGGCCCATTACCATCATTCATAAATCTGATTACTTTTGCCAGATTCTTATACTTTGTTTCCAGTCTCTTTTCTGTCCACTCTTTGCGTCCTTCAGGTAAAAATTCGTCATCTCTTTTATCTTTATCATCAAAAGTGTCAAACAGATTTTCAACGTTCCAGCTTGCAACAAAAAGTTTTTTGGTTACCTGCTGGCCAAATAAAGGAGCTGAAATAACTAATAATATAAGAATAATTTTCAGACTAGATTTCACATGTCCCCCTGGGAAAATAAATAAAGAAAATTAATGAATAATACATTACTTTTGCAAATATAATGAATACTGATATAAATAAAACGATCCGGGAATTCAATTGATGAAAAAAAAATTTGTAGTAATAGATGCAATGGCAATTGCCTACCGTTCCTATTTTGCTTTTATGACACGTCCGCTTACAACATCTCAGGGTGAACCTGTTTCTGCTGTTTATGGTTTTGTTAACCAGCTTTTTAAGATTATTGAAGAGATGCAGCCGGATTATCTTGCAGTTGCCACTGACTCAAAGGAAAAGACTTTCCGACACGAAAAATATGAACTTTATAAATCATCCCGTTCTGAAATGCCGGAAGATATGATTCCTCAGATCTACAAGATTTACGAAATTATTGAGGCATTTAATATTCCTCTGTACAAACTTCCCGGTTATGAAGCCGATGACCTTATTGGCGCAGCAGTAAAACTTGCCGAAAAGGAAAATCTTGTCTCCTACGCCATTACCCCAGATAAAGATTATGTACAGCTTATCTCAGAAAATATTAATCTGGTTAAACCGGGAAAAGCTTCTGAAAAGTCTGTTATTATTGACCTTGAAAAAGCCCGCGAAGATTACGGATTTGAACCGATTCAGATGATAGATTATCTGGCGCTGGTCGGCGATTCCTCCGATGATATTCCCGGTGTTGCGGGCGTAGGACCCAAAACTGCAACTCCACTTATTCAGGAATATGGCACTGTTGAAGAGATCTACAATAATATTGATAATATCGGTAAAAAAGGCTTGCAGAAAAAACTGGCGGAAAGTAAAGAGAATGCCTTTTTATCTAAAGATCTTGCAACAATCAGAACCGATATTCCTTACGATTTTGATATCCAGAATACGCAGATACAAAAACCTGATTTTGATAAGCTTTCTAAAATATTTACCGAACTTGAATTCAAAGCTTTTGGCGCCAAACTTGTTAAAATCTTTTCTGATGCAAAAGATTTTGTAGAAACCGAACAGGAAGAAGAAAACGCCGGCTCTTTTGATAATGCCCAGGTAAAGTATAAGCTTATTAAAACTGCGGATGAAGCTAAAAATCTGCTTAAATATCTTGAGGCACAAAAGGTTATTGTGTTTGATACCGAAACCGATTCACTCGATACTTTTAATCTTAACCTTGCCGGAGTTTCTTTTTGCGTAAAACAGGGCGAAGCTTTCTTTGTTGCAACAGATCCTTACAAACAATCGGAAACATTGTTTACGCAGGACTTATCCGACAGGCTACCGGTTGATGAGTTTGTCAGACTTTTCAAAAAACTATTTGAAGATAAAAATAATAAGAAAGTCTGCCAAAATGGTAAATATGATATCGCCGTTCTTGAATCAATTGGCATTAACCTTCAGGGATTTTACTTTGATACAATGCTGGCAAGTTATGTTATTGATCCGGATGAAAAACATGGTATGGATGCACTTTCGCAAAAATTTCTGAACTATACTCCTATTCCTATCAGTGAGTTAATTGGTGAAAAGAAAGATGCAACCAAAATCTTTGAAGCTGATTTACAGCTGCTCTCAGATTACGCCTGTGAAGATGCTGATATAACTTTCAGACTTTATAAAAAACTTGAAAAAGAAATTAAAGAGGCTGATTTAGAAAAACTTGCCTACGATGTTGAGTTCCCTCTTGTTGATGTTCTTAATAAAATGGAGAGAACCGGAGTTCGTATTGATAAA
>JBGRQB010000085.1:0-17185 GCA_041725875.1 Rhodothermaceae bacterium | reverse complement strand
TAATTAATAAACATTTTCATACCCGGACATACTGTCCAGAACCGGACAACAGATTTAAATAAAATCCTCAAATTTTCACTAAAAACTAACTTTTCTGTTTGGCAAAGTAGTTGCATAATATATTGCAAAAACAAAGAGACACTTATGGATAAAGAAATATCTCCCAAAACATTAAACTATCAGAAGCGTAAAAGAATTTTATTAATAGCAGGAATTATAGCCGGATTTATTCTTGTATTAACCGGGTTCCGCAGCTTGCTGACTCCTTCACTCGATATGAACTCCATACGAGTTGCAGTTGCAGAAAAAGGAGATGTTGAAAAAACAATTAATGCAACCGGACTCGTAATTCCTGAATATGAACAAATTATTATTAGTCCGATAAAATCAAAAGTTTTGAATGTTAATTTTCAGGCTGGCGAACCAATCAAAAAAGGAGATCAGATTTTAAGTCTGTACAAAGAAACCATCAAAAATGATTACAACAAGGCTCTTGATGAATATGAATTAAAGCTGAATAAAATCAAAAAGAAAAAGCTTGATGTAACACGTACTATAAATCAGCTAAAAACTGAATATGATATTAAAATCCTGAAAGTTCGTTCACTTGAATCTGATCTGGAAAGAGAAAAGAAGCTTTTGAAAATTGGAGCTGCAACAACAGTTACAGTTGCAAAAGCAAAACTTATGCTCGATATCTCCAGAAAAGAACTGGCTCTGCAAAAAGTACAAATTGAAAATGAAGAGAAAAAACTTGAAGCTGATCTTAAAGAGCTTGATCTGGAAGTTAAAATTCAACAAAGAATAAAAAACGAACTCAAAATAAAGCTTCGCGATTCAGATGTTCTTGCAATTAATGACGGCGTTCTTACAATGGTAAAAAATGAAATAGGAGCCAATGTAAATGCCGGTGATATTATTGCAAAAGTTGCAAACCTGAACAAATATAAAATTAAAGCTTCCATTTCCGATATTTATTCTGATAAACTTGTGACCGGTTTAAGAGCCAAAATAAGAATAAACAATCAGGATCTTTACGGAAGTGTAAAAAATGTGAGTCCGGCAATAGAAGGAAATTTGTTAAAGTTCCAACTCGGACTTAATGACAAGCAAAACAAGTTGTTACGACCCAATCTTAAAGCAGAAGTTTTTGTAATTCTGGATGTTGCAAAAGATGTAATCAGAGTTAAAAACGGTCCTTTTTTCAGAGGGAATCAAATTCAGAAATGTTTTGTAATTCGCGATAACTACGCTTATGATGCAAAAGTAAAATTCGGCTCATCCAACTTTGATTATGTTGAAATTGTATCTGGCGTGAAGCCGGGAGACAGAGTAATTATCTCTTCCACAGAAGATTACAACCATATGGAAAAAATTGAAATCGATAATTAAATAGAGAACAAAATGATTGAATTGACAAATGTAAACAAAGTTTACCAGACCAAAACAGTTGAAACACTTGCACTTAATAATATTTCACTTACCGTGCAGGAGGGAGAATTCCTTTCAATAATGGGCCCTTCGGGAAGCGGCAAAAGTACACTCCTTAACATAATGGGTTTACTCGATGCACCAACCGAAGGTAATATTAAAATATCTGAAAAAGATGTGAAGCTCTATAACGGCAAAGAGCTTGCAAAACTGAGAAATCAGAAAATCGGATTTGTATTTCAGAATTATCACCTTATTAAAGATTTGAATGTTTTAGATAATGTAGAAATTCCTCTTTTATACCGAAAAGTTCCATCTGAAAAAAGAAAAGAAATGGCAATGGAAGCTCTTGAAAAAGTAGGACTTGGTGCAAGAATGGAACATTTTCCCACTCAGCTCAGCGGCGGTCAAAGTCAGAGAGTTGCAATTGCAAGAGCAATTGTCGGGAGTCCGGAAATAATTCTTGCAGATGAACCGACAGGAAACCTCGACAGTGTTATGGGAAATGAAATTATGAAGATCCTCCTAGATCTGCACCAAAAAGATAACACAACAATTGTAATGGTAACCCACGACGAAAAAATGGCTCAAAAATCGGAAAGAATTATAAGATTTTTTGACGGCAGTCTGGTTAACTAAAGGAGATTCAAATGTTTGAAAATTATTTAAAGATGTCGATAAAAGTACTTTTGCGAAAAAAGTTTTTCACAGGTATCAGTCTGTTTGGAATCAGTTTTACAATTCTGGTTCTGATTATAGCTTCCTCCTTTTTGGAACACAGTTTAAATCCGGGCGGCCCCCGGGTAAATGATGACAGAACATTAATTGCCGACAGGCTCCTCGGGCGTGACTCTGCAAAAACGAGTCAGTGGCATTCTTCTCCCGGTTACGGATTTTACAGAAAGTATGCAAAAAAAATGGTTCTGCCAAAATATGTTTCTGTAATAACAAATGGTTCCTCTTACTATACTTATGTAGAAGGGGAAAAGCTGAATTTTATGAGTAAATATACCGACGCTGATTTCTGGAAAATTTACAAATTTAATTTTCTTTACGGAAAACCTTTTACCGCAGAAGATAATGATGCGGCACAAAAGGTTGCTGTTATTTCAGAGCAAACAGCAGAAAAATATTTTGGCGAAAAAAATGTTGTTGGTCAATTTATAGATATCTCCGGACAATTCTACAAAGTCATTGGGGTGGTTGAAAATATTTCAGTTGTAAATACTTTGCTGCATGCCGATATGTGGATTCCGGTAAAGACAAATCAAAAACTTGAGGATGATATTTTTGGAGGGTCAAAAATAATTGTTTTGGCAAACTCTCCGGATGATTTTACACAAATAAAAAATGACTTTCTGGATGTTACAAAAGAAGCGTTACACGACCCTAAAATAACAACCTCTTATGTTGATGAAATGAAGTGTGAATTAAAAACTCCTTTTGAAAAAACTTTCAAAACATTAACAATGCAAAGAGATGATTTTAGCGGTTACACAACTAACTCAAACTATATTCCTCAGGAATCGGGAATTATGAAAGTTGTAATTCTTTCTTCTTTGGTGGGAGTGGTAATTATCCTCTTTATGCTGCTCCCGTCTATTAATCTGGTAAATATAAACTTAAGCAGAATGGTTGAACGAAACAGTGAAATTGGTGTAAGAAAAGCATTTGGTGCTTCCAATAATGTTCTTGTTGGACAATTTGTTACTGAAAATATAATTCTTACTACAATAGGTGGACTTCTAAGTCTGGTACTATCTTACATAATTATCCAGATTGTAAACACCAGCGAATCAATTCCTCATCTTGAATTATCAATCAACCTGACAGTTTTTGTTGCAGCGTTTTTTATATGTCTTTTATTCGGAATTTTAAGCGGAGTTTATCCGGCTTATAAAATGTCCAGAATGCATCCTGTTGAAGCTTTAAGAGGAGGAGAAAAATGATTAAGCATCTATTTAAATTAATGTGGAACCGAAAGAGATCCACTGCACTTTTGTTTGTTGAAATATTTCTTTCGTTTCTTGTTTTGTTCGGAGTGTTTTCAACTATTTATTATAAATATTCGCACTTATCCAAACCAACCGGATTTAACTATAAAAATATCTGGGATGTTACACTGAACTGGAAATCGGAAGAGACAAAAAGTATACAAGAAAAATTAAAACTGCTGGTTCCGGCTCTTAAAAATTTTAACGAAATAGAAATTGCGAGTCTGGCAACAGATAATTCAACTCCATACTCTGAATCTCAATGGATTAATTCATACAAAAATGAACAAGATGAAAGCATTGGGGCAAATGTGAATTATTTGGATGATAACTTTGCCGAAGTTCTTTCTCTTAATGTAACAGACGGCCGCTGGTTTAACAAGACTGAAGATGCGGCAACAAAAATTCCGGTTATCATAAATAAAATGATGCAGGAAAAATTCTTCAAAAACGCTCCGGCAGTAGGAAAATCTATTTATCACAGAAATGAAAAAAACGAAATTGTAAAAGAATATAAAGTTATAGGAGTGGTACAAGCATACAGATACGGAGGTGAATTCGAGGAAACTATGCCTGTAATGATTCACAGAATTAATTTAGAAAAAGAGATAAAAGATATTTATCCGTACAGAAAACTAATGTTAAAAATGAAACCGGGCACAACAATAGCGTTTGAAGAAAAACTGGTTAAGTTTCTCACCAATATTACAGACGGCTGGGAAATAAATGTAACAACCGTAGAAGAGAAACGTAACGCCGTAATAAAAAGTAATATACTCCAAATTCTTTTTCCTTCAGTTCTCGCATTTTTCCTTATCCTTAATGTAGGCTTTGGTTTAATGGGCGTTTTATGGTACAGCATAAACAGAAGAAAATCTGAAATTGGTTTAAGAATTGCAATCGGTGCAAACAATAAAAATATCTATGAACAAATAATTGGTGAAGCATTGCTGCTTGGTACTTTTGCAATTGTAGTGGGAATTGCATTTGCATTACAGGTTCCGATATTAAAACTATTCAAAATAGAATTTGTAATTTATCTGATAAGCATTGCAACTTCATCCATATTTTTATATTGTCTTGTTACAGTTTGTTCTTTTTATCCGGGAATGCTGGCTTCAAAAATTCAGCCGGTAGACGCACTGCACAATGAATAAATTTTTGAAAATAATTTGTAGTATATTTAAATATGATTTTAATAATAGATGACGATATTGCCGTACAAACATCTTTGGGCCTGCTGTTTAAACAGTCAGGCTTTTCTTATTTATCTGCAGAAGATCCTGAAAAAGCTTTGAGTCTTTTAAAAGAACATAAGTTTGATTTGATTTTATTAGACATGAATTTTTCAATTGAAACTTCAGGCGTTGAAGGATTGGACCTTCTGAAAAAAATAAAAACTGTCTCTTCTGCAGTTCCGGTAATTTTAATTACTGCCTGGGGAACCATTTCTCTTGCTGTGGAAGGAATGAAACTTGGCGCTGTTGATTTTATAAATAAACCCTGGACAAACGAACATTTACTCGAATCTATAAAAACCGCTTTGGATCTTTCCGTAAAAGAAACAGCAGCAGAAACTTCGCGCAGCAAACTTGATGAACAATATAATCTCGACGGAATTGTTGGTGAGCATCCTGAGTTTATAAAAGTTCTCGAAACAGCCTGCAGAATAAGTAAAACAAATGCATCAGTTTTAATTACAGGCGAAAGCGGAACCGGCAAAGAATTGATTGCAGAAGTGATTCATAACAACTCTTCCAGATGCGACAACCCTTTTGTTAAAGTAAATCTGGGTGGAATTTCATCTACCTTGTTTGAAAGTGAAATGTTCGGACACAAAAAAGGCTCTTTTACCGATGCAAAAGAAAACAGAAAAGGCCGATTTGAAATTGCTGACAAAGGCACAATTTTTCTTGATGAAATCGGCGACCTTGATTTGAATAGTCAGGTTAAAATGTTACGAGTCTTACAAGACAGAACTTTTGAAATTCTCGGTTCAAATGAAACTAAAAATGTAGATGTAAGAATTGTTTCGGCAACAAATAAAAATCTGGAAAAAATGATTTCATCCGATGAATTCAGAGAAGATCTTTTTTACAGAATAAATTTGATAACTCTTAAAATGCCTTCTTTGCGCGAACGTGCTTCAGATATTCCGCTTCTTGTAAATCAGTTTGTTAACAATCTGAAAATTATCTATCACAAAGATGATTTAGAAATAAGCAGCGACGCACTTAACTGGCTCTCTGAATTGCCCTGGCCCGGGAATGTGCGTGAGTTAAAAAACCTTGTTGAACGAACTGTTTTGGTTTCTGATAAAAAACTTTTAACCATCGATGATTTTAAAATTCATCTGAACAATAATTCAGTTGCGCATAATAGCAGTCTGCCCGCAGTTGGTACTATGACTCTCGAACAAATTGAAAAATCGATGATACTTAAAGCAATTGAGTTTCATAAAGGCAATATTTCCCAGGTTGCAAAATCACTCGGATTAAGCAGGGGAGCGCTGTATAGAAGAATGGAAAAATATGGAATTAATGAATGAGACTAAACAGCAAATTCATATTACTGGTTACATTATTTAACACTTCAATAATTTTGCTTTCCATTCCGTTAATAAATCTGGAACCGTTTCTTTTTATTGCTGTGGAGTTAATTGTAGTTATAATGATTTATCTTTCTGTTAAACTATACAGATCATTAATTCTTCCGGTTAATCTTATAAAGAGCGGAATTGAAACAATTAAGGATAAAGATTTCAGTTCCAAACTTTTACCTGTAAATCAAAAAGATATGGACGAACTGATTAATGTGTATAACAAAATGATTGATCAGTTAAGAAAAGAAAGAACTCTTCAGCAGGAACAGAATTTCTTTTTAGAAAAACTTATCTCCGCATCTCCTTCCGGAATTATGCTGATCAATTATAATAATCAGGTTACATCTCTTAATCCGGTTGCAGAAAAATTACTAAATATTGAAAAAGAAAAAATTGTAAATCAAAAAAATTATCCTTTATCTGAAATAATAAAAAAACTGGAAGACAGTTCTTCCCAGACACTTAATTATCAGGGATTAAAAACATTACGAATTCAAAAATCTCATTTTATTGATAAAGGAAGTAAATGTTATTTTGTTACAATTGAAGAGCTTACAAATGAAATAAGAGAATCGGAACGCCAATCTTACGGAAAGGTTATAAGAATGATGTCGCACGAAGTGAATAATTCTATTGGAGCTGTTAATTCTATTATGCAGTCATTCAAACATTATTCACAATTTTTAAATGATGATGACAAAAAAGATTACATAAACGCATTGGAAGTTGCAATTAACAGAAACCAGCAATTAAACAAATTTACTAAAAACTTTGCTGATTTGGTCCGACTTCCAAAGCCTGCAAAAAAAACAGAAAACCTTAATAATCTTCTTAAAGAGATCACTTCTTTAATGACTCCGTTCTGCTCAGAAAAAAATATCAAATTAACCTTTTCCGAAAACATAAATAACATTTCCGCTGAAATTGATAAAGAACAATTTGAACAGGTTTTGGTAAATATTATTAAAAATTCGGTTGAAGCAATAGAACAAAAAGGGGAAATAGAAATTATATTAAACTCAAATGAAATTGTTTTATCAGATACAGGGAAAGGCATTTTAGAACAAAATACAGAAAATTTATTTAAACCATTTTTCAGCACTAAAAAAAGCGGACAGGGAGTAGGGCTGACTCTGGTTAGAGAAATTTTGTCAAACCACGAATTTCAATTTAGCTTAAACACAATTGAACAAAAAACATACTTTAAAATTAATTTTTAAAGTATGCCTGATAATTCTTTTTCTTTTATGCGTGAACTCATATCTATGCTTACGGGACAAACAGAAACTTTTTTGTCATAAAAAATTGTTCTGATATCAGAATCTTCTTCAAGCACATTATCATTAAATTCTATTTTTAGTTTCGCATCACCAATGGTTGAGCTTAAAGATGGTTCATCCTGATAAGCAACAAAATATGGCTGCTTGGATACTTTTGTTATTTTCCATTCCGTGCTTTCATCTGCTTCTGCAGGAACATCAATTTTAAGAATATCAACATCAGCAGGAAGTTTATTTTTAAGAAGCGCTTCACAAAACTTTCTTAAAAAATGTTTTGCGCCTTCCCAGTTAACTTCTCCATATTTGTGGTGAAATTCCATTTCGGTCTGGAGCGAAGCTGCTATTGCCGGAATTCCGTAACTTGCTGCTTCAAGCGCGGCACCTACTGTTCCGGAAATAGTAATATTTGAACCAAGGTTTTCACCATAATTAATTCCGGAAATAACAAGATCCGGCAATTTCTCTGAAAATAAAACATTAATTCCGTGACACACGGCAAGCGCCGGCGTACTGTTGCAGGAATATGCTTCAACTGTTTTGTTGTTTACTTCAAATTCAAAAGGAATAAGTTTTTCTTCTTTGCTTCCTTTTAAACTTCTGCCCGCGCTTGTCTGCTGCTCGGCAGGCGCTACAACAACAACTCTGCCCAAATCAGAAACAGCTTCAACTGCAGCTTTTATTCCGGGTGAATTTATACCATCGTCATTTGTTATTAAAATTGTTTTTTGCATCTGTTTCCTGTTTTAGTATTAAAGTTTCAGCCAGCCTTTTTCTATGTACCAGTCGCGGGTTAATATAAGTGATTCTTTTAATCCAAATCTGGTCTGATAATTAAAATCTTTTTTCGCTTTATTATTTTCAGCAATCCAGTAATCAGGTTTGGATAATTCTATTTTGTTTTTGTTAAAGATAGATGCTTTGCCGGTTAAGTAGCAAAACCCGCTTCCCAGATAAGAAGCCCCATAAATTAACCCAAACGGGATACTGATGTTAATTGGTTTTTTGTTACACACATCAAAAATTGTTTCGTGAACCGTTTGCCAGGTAACAGGTTTATCATCATTAAGGAAGTAAGTTTGGTTAACAGCATTTTCAGAAACAGCAGCATCCATAATACCTGCAACAAGATCCTGAACATAAACAAGTGAAATATATTTATGTTTAACTCCTGCGTAAACATTAAATCGTGCAGATGTCATTTTAAATATGTTGAAAAAATCTACATCTCCGGGTCCGTAAACCCCTCCCGGACGAATAATTGTGTATGGAATTTTATCACCAAATTTTTTCAATAACAATTCAGCTTCAAGTTTACTTTTGCCGTACAAATCAAACGGTTCTGAAGGATCTGATTCTTTTGACATTTGCTCAAGTGATTTTGCGGGACCCGCAGCAGAACCGGAAGAAACAAGAACAAATCTTTTCAGTTTTTTTGATTTTTGTCTGACTGCAACAAGCATATTTTCCGTAGGAACTACATTTCCGTTGTAAAAACCTTTCCAGTTATGAGATTTTGTAACTCCGGCCACGTGAAAAATATAATCTGCTTCTTCAATAGATTTTTCTTCAAGCAAAGTATTTACATCCAGATAATTTACCCTGGAGTATGTTATGTTTTCGGTGGAGCTTTTTTCTTTTCTTACCAGACAGGTAATTTTTGCATCACTAAATCGGGAATTTATCTCTTTTATCAGATTTTGTCCGATAAAACCATTTGAACCGGTAATTACAATATTCATCTCAAATCCAAAATTAATTTATAACGTCTTTAAACATAAAAAACCGACTGATCAAATCACAGTCGGTTTAAAATTAAAATTTTCCTGTTTCAGTCTAGTTTCTTTGTTCAACCGGATTAACATAATAATGATTTGGTAACTTATCGGCTAAACCAACTTCACTGAAATGGCCGTAAACCTCAAGTGCGTGAGTTTGATTAATAAATCCGTACTTATCAACCGCAACATTTGCATAAAAAAGCTTTATTGCTGATTTTGTACCATATTTAACATCTGATAACTTCAGGTAATAAGGGAAAATAAGTCTGTAAGAATCATCTTGGTTTTTACGAATTATATCACTTACATACACAATTTTACTCTCTTCTGTTGCGCTATACTTATTTTTTTCAAGATATCGACTTTTTATAAATTTGTATCTTTGAAAATCCCGGTCTTCATCCTGCAGCCAGGTAACAAAATATTCAAAAGATGTTTCGTAAGCATATTCCCGATTTTTTTTCCACTTAAGTTTTTCTTCTTCATTTTTGGGTTCCAGCTTATCAAAATAATTATATTGCGAAAACCAGGTTTTATCATTGACTTCATCATAATAAAACTCAGATAAAACACATTCAATTTTGAAACCCAATGCACTGTTTATAATTATTAAAGGTTTTGGTGCGTAACCCGTGAGTCGGTCAGGAGTTTCTATAAATTCTATTATCTCCTTGTTTAAGATTTCACATTCTTTTGCAAAATCTGTGGCTCCGAAAAAAAGTTTTTTAAATTTGTTGAACCTCCTTTGCCATACAAAATCTTCTTTGTCTTTAACAACCACAGATTTGATTTCATATGTTTTTTCTTTTAACCCGAAGTTATATTCGAGTTCTTTTCCTTTCTGAACTTCCACATTTGTTGTTGTTGTTTCAAAGCCAATCATTGAAACAACAAGTTTGTAGGAGCCGGCCTTTACATTTGGAATTTGGTAAAGTCCTTTTCTGTCGGTAGTTGTACCAATTGTAGTTCCGTCCAGAAATACATTCACTCCTATCAGAGATTTTCCAGTGGATTTTTCCGTCACTCTGCCGGTGATAGTATATTTGTTGTCTCCAGCAGAAACGGAGGAAATTAAAATAATTAATAATAAAAAACGTAATACTTTTAACATAAAGCCCTCATTTTTATGTCAGAATAAACTCAATATCACATATTTTTTTTACAGATGCAATTTTTATTTTATTACGAAATAAAACCTTTTATTAATCATTTTCAGAGCCGGTGCTTCCTTTTATCAATCGCTTCTTATACTTTTTCAAAACCGCATTCAGAGCTTTTTCAAGATTTATATTCATACAATTTGCCGAAGCCATTAACGAAAACAAAACATCTCCAAATTCACTTTCCATATTTGGCGTAAGTTCAATTTTGCTTTTCCCGTAGTTTGAAGATTTTAATATCTCTTTGGATAATTCGCCGGCCTCACTTACCAAATCTAAAACCCGAAATTCAATTTCTGTTTCCATATTGTTATCGGCACAGAATTTTTTAATTTCTTTCTGCTTTTCAAAAATATCCATATCATTTCCTTTTAATAAATTTATCACGCAAAGATATTAATTTTTCAAAAGATTGTTGCCGGATAAGAAACACAAAAACCTTTCCAGGTTTTTGTGTTTAAAATTTTAGAATAAGTTTTCAACTCTGATACTGAAGTTAATTTTTCTTCCCGGTTCGTAAACTTTACTTCCTGAAGAAAAAGGATTTCTTAAAAAGGAAAGATGCTGGTAATAATTCAGATCAAGCAAATTTTCAACATCCAGAGATAGTGAAAGTCTGTTAATTTTTTTTGTTACACCCAGATCAATTTTATTCCAGGCTCCGGTTGAGTTTTCATTCAGCAATGCTGAAACTCTTGTCTGCTGACTATGATATGTGTGTATCACATAACCGGAAAATCCGTAATACTCCGGCGAAGTGATTACTGTTCTGACTTTAAACGGAGCTATTTCGGAAAGAGGTTCGTCATTTGTTTTATTTTCTCCGTAGTTGTAAGATGCCGTAATTTCAAGGTGTTCATATTTTGCCGATAAGTTTACCCCAAGAATATATGCATCAATATTTTCGTATGTCTGATAAGGCTTCATTCCAATTTTTAATCCTTTCAGATTTGCGTAATTCCACAGATTATGATAAAACGGTTCTATACTTATTTTACTGTAACTGAATAATCCTCTTACTGTCATTTTAATAACCTGATCCAAATTGGGATTTCCGAGCCAGTCGGCTTTCATCATCATTTTGTTCACAGAAATTAATCTGCTTTCAATTTCTGGCGCTTCTGTCTGAGCTTCCCAAAGCAGTCCATACCTGGCTTTTCCTTTTACATCAACAAAATTAACAGAGACAGCTCCTACCGGAAAATATCTGTTTTCATTTGGCTTGTCGTACAAAACTTTAAAAACATCAAGTCGTTTTCTATCACCCACATTTTGATAAACAACTCCTGCCTTTGCAGAAATTTTAATCTTCCCGGTTTCCCATTTATCAAAATAAGATGCTACTACCTGATGAACATCGGGAATCATATGATTATTAATAGTCATTGAAGTTGATTTCAGAAAATTATCTATATCCCAGTTTCTGTAATAGACTTCAAAATTGTCGCGGATAAACCCGATTGTTAAATTTTTTGCAATCGATTTCATATACATACTGCCGGTGCGCAAACCATTATCCATCATATGGTCTGTGTAGTTAAAATAAATTTTGTTGTGTTTATATTCCGCAAAGCCGCTGTATACACGGTTTGCTCTTTCATCCATCATAAGGTAGGGGAATGAAATATCTTCATTGTAGGAGAATGATAAACCATATCTCAAATCTTTTTTACAACCTTTAAAACTTATTTCACCCAGCATAAATGGTTCGAGTGTTTCATAATTATATAATTCATCAAATTTTTTCCCGTCACCATTTTTATATGTTTTTCCTTCTGCATAACGCACATCAACCGAATGGCTATAACCTGATATTGCAAAGGCCGCATCAACCGATTCAAACGCACCGGCTGTTCCTGATACCTGACTAACCATTTTTACTGTCTCGTCAGGATAACTTCTTCTGAAATTTACCATTCCTCCTATGCCGCTTTGAATGTTAAATGATGTTTTTGTTAAATCGATTTCATGCAGATCAAGCGGATTAACACGGGTAAGGGGAGAATCCATTCTGTTAGGACAAGCACTGTGGTATCGTTCTCCATCAACAAGAACTGTTATATCACTTCTTTTTAGTCCGTCACTGTAAATATCCTGAGCAAAAAATACTCCTTTACGAATAAATGTAAATCCGTTATTATTTATCAATTTATTGAGATCGCCTTTACCTGCCGGATAAATTTTATTTCCTATTGTTGATCTGAATGCAGTTACTTCAAATGCATTAAGCCAATATGTTTTTAATGTATCGGCGGTCTGTGAAAAACTGATACTGCAAAAAAATATTATTAAAAGATTAATAAACTTTTTCATTATTCCTCCTGGTTGAAGTTACTTTTAAAGTAATTTAGCAAAAAGAATATTGCGGGGGAGGTACTTCGGGTGTGAAGTGATTATCAGTTTTTTCTTTTATACATAAAAGCAGATATTGTTTTTTTGAGAGAATTTCGGAATTATCTATAACGGTTATTTCAAACAAAATTTCATATTTATCTTTACTGAATATAACCGATACAGGAGAAGATTTTTTTTCAGCTTCTTTTTTTAATTCCTTTTTGATGTGACAATTACCCTGACAACTGTTATTTTTTATCTCTTTCTTTTCGCAAAGTTGCTCGGCTATAAAGTTGCGGTTGAATAAAAATCCGAGATATGCCGAAGTAAACCCTGCTGAGGCCGACAAATAAAAAATTGCAATTGTTAGTATTATCAGTTTTTTTGCCAAGGGAAACCTGTTTGTAAATTGCCTTAAAAACCCCGGATATTTGCCAATTACCGGGGTATAACTGATAACTTTTTTTAAGTTATACGAAAATATTGTCGTATAAATATATCTTAAATTTAATAAGCGATAATTTTATCTTATTTCAATTTTTCATTTACAGAATCAATTTTATCCTGCATTGTCTGTTCGCGATCTGTGCGGGTTCCGACTTTTACCATTGTGGAAATTCTCGGAGCGCCCATTTCATGAACAACTTCGTGACATTTTTTAACAGCAGCAAAAACTTCGTCCCATTCACCTTCAACATTGGTTCCGTATGAATGAAGCTGGTGATTTAATCCTGCTTCCTTTAAAACTGTTTCACAGGCAGCAACATATTTAGATACTGAGGTTCCTACACCAATAGGAATTACGGTAAAATCTAAAATTACTTTCATTCTGTTTCCTCCAATTTTATCCAGACTCGTTTTTTATTTATCTCTTCTTTTTTTCTAAATGCTTCTTCAAG
Source organism: Rhodothermaceae bacterium (assembly GCA_041725875.1). GTDB lineage: Bacteria > Bacteroidota > Ignavibacteria > Ignavibacteriales > Melioribacteraceae > JBGRQB01. The sequence goes on along the minus strand of JBGRQB010000085.1, from coordinate 3,707 downwards.
ATCAACGTTATACCGGTTAGCAATTGAACAAAGAAAAACTATTATATCTGCCAGTTCGTCGGATACTTCTCCAACTTCACTTTTTCTGTCCATTACAAGTCGTTCACTTTTTCGCACGGCTTTAAAAAGCTCACCTGTTTCTTCACCAAGCATAAGGCATTTTTGAATGATATTCTGATCTGCAAAGCCTCTTTCAAGTTCGAGTTCTTTAACGTAATTTTGGATATCACTTAATAACGGATTTGATTTTAATTCCGGCATAAATTTTCCTTTCAGTTTGCTTTTCTGTTTTTCAAGATTTTAAATTCTTCAGTAGGCATAACTTTGTAAACTTCATCATTAACTCTTACAACTTCTTCACATCTGAAGGTTACATCGTCACCTTTGGTTCCTGTTGTAATTTTTTCTTCTTCTTTTATCATTTCGGGAATTTCCATTTCTATAACTCCTGTTGTATTTCCCGAGATATAAATCTTATCTCCTTTTTCAAGACTTTCCGCCTGGATTAAAACGTGAACAACTCCAGATTTTTTGAAGTAATTTTTCACTTTGCCAATGTAAACTTTTCTTGTTGTTGCTTTACTTCCGTAAATATCTGTAAACTCACCGCCGTCAGGCATTCCAAAATAAAATCCGGTTGAAAATCCTCTGTTATAGACAGAACGAAGTCTTTCCATCATCTCTTTTTTCACTTCTTCAGTGAGTTTTCCTTCAAAATATAAATCGATTGCTTCTCTGTATGTTGAAACAACAACGGCATTATATTCGGAACTTCTTTTTCTTCCTTCAATTTTAAAAGAATCTATTCCGGCTTCGATAAGTGTATCGATAAATTCAATTGTACATAAATCTTTTGGCGACATCACATAATCGGAACCGATTTCAAATTCCTGTTCACCATCTTTATCAATTATTTTATATTCTCTTCTGCAAGATTGAATACATTCGCCACGATTTGCAGATTTGTTAAATGAGTAGTGACTCATAAAACATCTTCCGCTTACAGCAACACACATTGCACCGTGGACGAAAGTCTCAATTTCCAGATCGATATTTTCTTTTATTTCCAGAATCTGGTTTAAAGTACATTCCCTTGCAAGAACAACTCTGGCAGCTCCTAAATCTTTATACATTTTTGCAGAAGCTGAATTGGCAATAGATGCCTGCGTGGAAATACAGAAAGGGATATCATATTTTTTGCAGGTTGCAATTACGGTCATATCCCAGCAGATAATTAATGTAACTCCTGCTTCTTTAGCTGCTTTAACAACTTCTTCAACCTGATTAAGTTCATTTTCGTAAACAATTGTATTTATGGTAAGATGAGTGTCAACGTTTCTCTCGGAACAGTATTTCACTATTTCGGAAAGTTCCTCAACTTTAAAGTTATTTGCCTTGGCGCGCATATTTAATTTATTTACACCAAAATAGACAGCATCTGCACCATTTTTTACTGCGGTGATTAAACTTTTCCAATCTCCGGCCGGAGCAAGTAATTCCGGCTTTTTAACCTTTGTCATTAAAATCCTTTCAAAATAAATCTTTTTCGAATAATAAAAATAAGGTTATAATTTACAATGTACAATGATACAGTTTGAAAGTTTACAAGAATTGGATAATTAAGAGATTGGCTATCAGCAACAAATTATCTGTTATTTAAAGCCAAGATCTCTCTTATATTCTTTCCAGTATTTTTTAACATGTACAGCAGCAACGCCAAATGCGGCTGCGGTTCCAACATATTTCAGTATTGTTTGAACCGTTTGTTTGGTGGGATCTATTCTTGGTCTGAGCGGACTCAAAAAATCTGCTACAACAGGTAAATTATTTGGGGCATTGAACTGACCTGGTAAAACAAACGTTTGGGAGTAGTAAAGTGCATTTGAATTCAGGTTAAAATCATTTAACGGGCTTGACATTTTTAAATAGGTCAGGCTCATTACTTCAAACTCATTGCTCACTTTATTTGTGTTTGAATTTACTTCACTTACATTAGCTGTATCAATTTTTGAGGTTAACGTGTCGCTTTGAGCGTGTGTAAATGATACAATCAATATTAGCAGAACAGACAACAATTTTGTCATTTCAAGCCCCAAAATAATTACTTCCTTCATACAATAGTATCTTCTTAAAAGTTTCAATTTGTTTTCATCTTCCAGGAATTACTTTTAAAAACTTTTCTGATATCTTCCAAAACTTCTCTGTCTATTTTTAATATCTCATTTTTATCAAGGTTGACTTCTTTTACATTTATAATTCGCATATCATAATTTTCCCAGCCCATAAAATCGATCAGAATTTTTTGAAACTTTTTATCAACTTTTCCATTGATTTCACCTGAATAAAATCCTCTCTTTTGCCAGATAAGCTGAAGCTCTTTTGCAATTTTTTTTGATATTGAAATCATATTTTCCGGAAGGGAGGCGGTGAAGTATAAATTATTCAGATTGTATAATCTGTTTAATTCTTTAATCGGGGTTTTGTGATCGTAAACCGAAATATCGATAAAATTATCTGAACCATCATAACCTGCATTTTTTCTTACTACAAGAAGTGCGGCACTCTGTTCACCTCTTTTATCTCCGCCTGCTTTTCCGCCGGCAGTAAGTGATGCCAGAAGTTTTTCGGCAAGTGACCCTTTTGCTGAAACAAAAGCTTCTGCCATTGCTTTTGTAGTTTCTTCGGAAACAAGAATATTTCCCTGTACTGAAAAATATTTTCCTGTTATTACAGTTCCGTTTCCTTTTTCTGAATTTGAAATAATATAGCGGCTATCATTTTGAGTATATCCTCCTGCATATCCAAAACACTCTGTGCCTGTCCAGGAAGCAGAGTTTCCTTTTGCATCCACAATACCAACTTGTCGCTGCTGCCGATCTTTATCAGATTTTAATATTTTTTTTAGTGCTTCTTCAGCTGAATATCCCTGCTCCAGAAGTTTGAGTCCGTGAGTTGCATATTCAAGTTTTGCAAAACTTTGTGTGGCAACAGCTCCAACTCCGGCTTTTGCCCAGGGAACCACAGGACGAACATTAGGGAATTTGGATTGCACGGCAACTCCCAAATCGCCGGTAACAGGATCAAAACCAACCACAGAAAATGTTGAGGCAAAGGGATCTTTATCAAAAGAGGAATCTGAAACAAATGTTGCTAAAAATAAAATTACAACTGGTAAAAATATTTTTTTGAGCATAACCAGAAATCTCCGATTAATTTATGATATTTAAAAATAAACTATTCTGTGTTTCTCCAAAAACCATTCTGGGGAGGAATTGTATTTTTTTCGATTTTTTTTGTTACTACAGCACCTTTAACTTCCATTGTATTTCTCGTTACTTCATACCAGTCTTCAAAAAGAGACTTGTAACAAATACGAATGGAAATCCGACTTTTGTTTTTTGCAAAAACTTTTACCCAGGTTGTATCTGTTATTGAAATTATACCCCAATATTTTTGTTCGCCAATTAATATATCATTCAGTTTACTGGTGGAAAGTCCTTTTGGGTAATTTTTAGTTGAATCAAGTTTATGAAAAACAGATTGCCAGTTTGGCATTGGTTCATCATCAATTTTTATTTCTGTGGTAACAACTTCGGCCGGACCAATTCCGTTATTAAGCATTCCAATGTTAAATTCCTCATTACTTACCGAAGTTCCTAAAGATAACCTCGGAGTTACAGAAAGGTGCATTTGTTCTTCCATCATTA
>JBGRQB010000084.1:0-17379 GCA_041725875.1 Rhodothermaceae bacterium | reverse complement strand
CGGCCAAAGCTGCAGTTTGTCTTGATACATTACCATTTTTGTCAGTCAGGTTTTTGAAAAAACTCTCCAATTCTGCTTCAGTAGAAAATTGTATTCGTGAGTAAAGTCTGACAAGCTCAGTTCTTACTCTCCAATCTTCTTTGGAAAGTTTATCAAATTCATTTATCGATTTTGGGACAAAGGGTGAGCGTCTAAGTACTGATATTACTCCAACAACTAATTCAGGATCCTCTAGAGAGGATAACAGTGGTACCAAACTTGTACAATCAGTTTTCTCAACTCCGGTTCTGGCCAAAGAAAACAGCTGAGCTGCCAAAACATCTTTATCTTCTGAGATATTATTCAATATCAATTCTGTTTTTTCTTTATCAGTAAGAGTATGTTTGTTTAACATATAATTATAGAATGTTATATAAAATCCGCGTGAGTTTATCAGTTTTAATTCCTTTGCATTTTTCTTAATAAACTCAAAAGATTTTTTATCACCACATTTTCCCAGAGCAATCAAAATGTCATCAATATATTTTGAATTTGTAATCTTTGACAGCAAATAACTTTCTGAAACAGGGGAAACTCCTAATTGTCCAAAAGCAAAACTTATATATTTGCCAAATTTGTCAAAATCAAGTTTGGTTATTTGCGGAATAAAATTTTGATCTTCAGAATGACTGATTGCCAGCAGAGCTGCAATTACATCATTTTCATTTTTTGAAGAGAGGTGAGTGTTAACAATTTTTTTATCAAACTCTCTTTTAAATGTTGTTTTTACAAGTGATTTGTGCGTGGGGTTAAACTGTGGGAAAATTGATACTGAAAAGATTATCAGCAGTAGTAAAAATTTTTTCATAGTTATCCTAATTAAGAGGTTGTACATATTTAAAAATACACACAACCTCTCAAATAGAAAAGCTAAATATTAATTTCGTAGATTCTATATTTTTTATAAAGAGTTCCGTTCATCAGTTCGGCTCCTCTTATCATCATTTCATTATCTTCCAAAATCCAGCTTGCTTCACCTAAAAGGATACCGCGTTTTTCAGCACGTTTGGCAATTTCATAATAAAAGAGAGCATCAATACCTTTTTTCTGGTATTTAGGTAACAGACCCAAAATAAGAATTCTGGCCCATTTGATTTTCTTTTTACGTGTAAGCAATTTAAAGATGCCTGTTGGGAAAAGTTTACCATTCATATCTTTAAATACTTCATTGTAGTTTGGCATAACAAGAGCAAAACCAATTGTTTCACCATCTTTTTCAGCAAAAAGAACAATGTTCGGATCTAACAAGGGCTTTAGACTTTTTGCTGTATCGTCCAACTCTTCTTCAGTCATTGGAACAAATCCGTAATTAGGAGCCCAGGCATTGTTGTAAACTTCTTTTACCTTAAGTAATTCATTTCCAAAATCTTTGATGTTCAAATTTCGAATTGTTACACCGGTTCTTTTTCTTACAATATCAACACCGCGGACAAGCTTTTCCGATGCAAGAAGTTTTTCATTTTCTATTTTATAAGCGTACAGATCTTTTGCTTTTTTCAATCCGTAATTTTCTGCTAATTTTAAATAATATTCCGGATTATAAGGCATCATCAATCTTGGAGAATCATCAAATCCTTCCAGCAACATTCCATATTCTTCGTTACTTGATGGATTTGCAGGCCCTCGCATATGTGTATAGCCTTTTTTTGACAAAAATTCGTGAACGGTTTTAAAAAGTTCGTTTGCAACTTCCTGGTCATCAATTGATTCGAAAAATCCGAAAAATCCCACGCGATCATTATGAACTTTATTATGCAGATCATTTGAAATTGCTGCAATTCTGCCAACATATTCTCCGTCTCTTTGTGCAAGAAACATTGTAATATCGCCATGTTGAAAGAACGGGTTTTTCTCTCTTGTCAATTTTGCCTTTATATCCATATTTATAGGGGGAACCCAGTGCGGGTTGTTTTTATAAATTCTATGGGGAAGTTTTATAAATTCATTCAATAGTTTTTTATCATTAACAGAAACTATAGAAATTTTACTCATGTTTATCTCCAAAAAAGGCATACTTTCCAGTATGCCTTTTAGTTAATTTTATATAAGATTAAGTTCTTTTCCGATAACCTTGAAGGCGTCAATAATCTGATCGAGATGATGATCTTCGTGAGTGGACATATAACTTGTTCTCATCATTTGTCTACCCTGAGGAACTCCCGGAGAGATAAATACATTTACAAAAACACCTCTGTCATACAACGCTCTCCAGAATTTGAAAGCAACTTCATCATCGCCAACAATTACAGGAACAATACCTGTTCTGCCCGGAAGCACGTTAAATCCGGCATCTTTTAATTCAACACGAACTTTATTCGCATTATTTACCAATCTTTCAACCAATTCAGGTTCCTGATCAAGAATATCCAACGCAGCAATTGCAGAAGCAACAGATGCAGGAGTAGGGGATGCAGAGAAAATTAAAGCAGGGGCAGCGTGTTTAAGGTAATCAATTACTTTTGCATCACCTGCAACAAATCCGCCTAAAGAAGAGAATGTTTTACTAAAAGTACCAATTGTAAGGTCAACTTCATCTACAAGATCAAATTCACTTGCAGTTCCTCTTCCGCCTTTTCCTATCACACCAATTGAATGTGCATCATCAAGTAAAATTCTTGCATTATATTCTTTTGCAAGTTTGTTTAAAGTTGGTAAATCAACTATTTCACCACCAGTACTAAATACACCATCACTAACAATAAGTTTGTTAGCATCTTTTGGTAATTTATTTAAAACTCTTTCAAGATCAGTCATATCACAATGCTTGTATCTTAAAACATCCGTCAGAGCGCCGCGTGCAACTAATGTTCCGGCAACAATGGAGGCGTGATTGTCTTTATCGGAAATTACATATTCACCTTTTTGAACCAATGTAGGTATAACACCCTGAGCTGTCTGGTAACCGGTAGAAAACATTAATACCGCTTCTTTACCAAGGAATTTCGCAAGTTTTTCTTCAAATTCAATATGGAGATCAATTGTACCGGTTAAATATCTGGAACCGGAACAGCCTGTACCATATTTTTCAATAGCTTTTATAGCAGCTTCTTTTACTTTTGGATGACTAGTAAGTCCTAAGTAGTTGTTAGAACCGGCCATAATGATCTGGCGGCCTTCAATCTGCACCACAGGTCCTTCATTATCCTCAATCGGTCGAAAGTATGGATAATATCCATTCTCCTTAATATTGTCAGCTCTGGTGAAATCATAACATTTTTTGAATAAATCCAAATTATGCCTCCTAAAATACTTTTTTCATATTTTATAAAATCAACCAAGGAAAATATTATTATTATTTTATAAAATCAATAAAATTGCGCTCGAATTAACTGATTTGTGTAAATCTCGAACTTAAATTAACTTTTTGATTTACTTCAATAAAGCCTAATTTCAGCCTTTTTAACCGGTTTAAAAAATTGGATTCCTTTTCCGAGCAAAATAATAGGTGAGAAGTGCAGGTTTTACAGTCAGAACTGCCAAATTTTTTCACCGGAGTATCAAAGTTAAAGGCAGTTTCCAGTTGTCTTACAATCTTGCATTCATACTCTTTTGACAATTCTGAAATGTAACAGTTGATAATTTTGAAGTCGGGATTTGAAGTTATGTAATCAATGTGCCAGCGAATTTTTTTCTCTCTTTTTATATGTCTTGAAATTCTCTGAATCATATTTTTTTGTGCAGTTCCCACATAAAAATATCTTCCTTTCCTGAACAACTCTTCTGAAAATTTCGGGTGATCTATTCTGGTTTCTTTCAGACATTCAATTTCAAGAATATAAATTCCGCTGTTTGAAAAATCAGTTATCCTGAGCTCCTTCTTTTATCCAGGTAATAATTCCATTTACCTGATTCTTTGTTAAAGGTGCAGTTGTTGCTCCGAGCGGGGGCATCTGTTTTGGGGATGTACCATTTATTACCAGTGCCAACAGACTAGTCTCAGGTGAAAACTTATACACAAACGGAGGCTGTGTTATATTAATATAACCGGTAAGTGTATATCCGCCGGCGCTTGTTGTATTATTGTGACAACCAGCTGTTGCACATTTAATTAATAGCGGTTTTTCAATATGAGCTTTAAAGCTAACATCTTTATCTGGTATTATTGTATTTTCAACTTCTGCTACTGTACCGTCACAAGCAACTAAAAGTAAAAAAAGCACTGCCAGTCCGGCAAAAAATCTTAACTGCATAATTTCTCCTTATTTAACAGGTAATTATAAAAAGTCTGCTACCGGAAATCAATATTATAAAGGGGTAATTATTAAGAACCTCTCTTTTCGGAAAAGAGATTCTTTAATTTTTAGTGAAAAGTTGGTTTTTAATTGGAATTCTCCTATTTTGCAATATAAATAAGATACTTGTGACTTATTTTACTCGAGGCAAATTAAAATAATTTTCAGATAGCAAGCATATTTTGCTCATCTGCGGCAAATTAACTACAATCAAATTAACAAGTGAGTTGACTTATGAAATTATTGTACTTTTTAGTATTAGGATATTTCTTTGCTATTTCAGCTAATGCGCAATTTATTTCAACCAGTGCCGGCGGAAGCTGGGGAAACAAAGATACCTGGGCAGGAACCGACCAGACTCCAAAGGCAGGAGATAACGTAATTATTAATGGAGCAGTATATGGAACCGGTGAATGTAATAATCTGATTATAAATCCCTCAGGTATTTTACAAAGAGCAACAATAACCGTAAACGGAGATTTACTAAACAAAGGTATAATTCGGAATGACGAACCAGGTTCAACCGGAAATTTACTTACTACTATTACAGTTTACGGAAATATCAAAAATATGAATTACTGGCAGACTTCCGAAGTGTTTTACAGAGGAGATAACACGCATCAACACCAGCTTTATCTGGCTGATACTTCACATTCTGCATTTGGAAGTCTTAAAGCATATCCGTCATCTTCAACCTGTATTGTAAATGCTGATACAACTGCACTTAAATTTATCAATACTAAAATTAATCTGAGTGACAGCGGTGTTGTGAACCTTAATGGTGTAAAAGAGCTGCATCTTGATAAAAGTGAAATATGGTATTCACTGATAAACCTTAATGGCGGAAAAGTAAAATTTAAAAATAAATCGGCAATGGCATTAAACGGCGGATTAAAAAATGCAACTATTGAAGATACTTTATATGTAGGTGCAGGCAATTGCAGAATGACAGGAGAAATAATAAACGACGGAGTTGTAAAAGATAACGTTTATGGAGCCTCAACTGATTTTACAGTTACCGGATCTTTAACTAACAACGGAAAGTTTTCAAATCACGACCTGGCCGGATCGCAAGATTATAGGAGTCTGATTGTAAATGTCACAGGCAATCTTATTAATAACGGCACTTTTGATAACGGTTACATAAAGCTGACAGGAAGTTCAGATCAGAATGTAACTTTTAACCAACCGGTTCATAGTAAGTTTTTTCAGATAACAGATTCCACTGGAAATGTTATTGCTAAAACTGATTTATACTTTTACAACACAGCAATTTCAGGCAATAAAGCGAATCTGCTGATGGGAAATTATAAGCTTCACAATACTCCAAGCGGGAGTTTTTACGATATAAAAATAAATAACGCGACACTCACCGGTACAATATCTCTTTCATATGATGTTGAGTTTACAGGAAATCTTGTTGTTTCCGATACTCTTATGGAGAAATCTAATGTTGTGGTAACAAGCTTTAATTGTGATGTTACAAACAACGGATATATAATTGATAATCCGGAAAACACAAACGGGAATCTGGAAATTCTTTTATTCAAAGATATTATAAATAACAATGAGTGGGGTTGTAAGATAACAAGATTTGAATCAAATGCTGATCAGAAAATTTCCGCAACAAAACCATTTAGCGGAAAATATTTTTACAACACAAACGTCAGCAGTAAAATTATAGCTGAAACTCCAATAAGTTTTGAAAATACAATTGTCCAATTAGGAAATTATCAGGAGAGAGGAAACTTAATTCTTTCCGAAAATTCCGGATTAACAATTACCGGAACGGGGTATTTGAATTATACAAATATTGAAGCCAATAATAACTATATCAATCTTTCAGGCGGGTCTTATGTTACAAACTGTTCTATAAAGGATCCGGTGATGAAAGGGGAATTTTATATTCATAGTAACACCGAATTAACCGGTAACATAATTAATGAAGGAACATTAAGTAACCGAGAAAACAATAATGTTACTTGTATTGTTGACGGAGATTTTATTAACAAAGGAAGCGTACTGAATAACAACACAAATACTCTTAAACTTGAACTTAAAAAGGATATTGAAAATAAAGGAATCTGGGATATATACGATATCAAAATAAATGGAGATGTTGATCAGACTGTAAAATTTGATGCCGGAAAAACTATAAAAACAAAATCATATTTTTATTCTGATAAAGGTACTTCTTCTTATCAATGGCAGTTAAACGGCACTGATTTATCCGGCAAAACATCAAGTTACTTTACAAAGGATTCAATTGGCATTAATGACGTTGGTGAATATGTGTGTAATACTGATCAGGGAACGTCCAGAAAAATTTTGGTTATCTCCAATTACCTGACTGCAGATTTTCACGCAGATACAACAGTCGTAATGCAGAATGACACTGTAAAATTTGTTAATAGCTCAGTCGGCTACATAGGTTCATACTTATGGGATTTTGGTGACGGAACTACAAGCACTGAAAAAGATCCGAAACATGTTTATGAGAATACCGGAACATATTCAGTTAAGTTGATTGTTTCTTACAATGAAGTATCAGACACGCTGTTAAAGCAAAACTACATTACTGTGCTTCCTTTAACCGATATTGAAAATGATCTTCCATTAGAATATAGACTGGATCAGAATTATCCTAATCCATTTAATCCTTCGACAGTAATTTCGTTTGAAATTCCAGAAGAAACCAAAGTTACACTTGAAATATTTAATATTTTGGGACAAAAAATAAAAACTCTGGTAAATGAAGTTCTTCCGGCCGGAAAATATAAAAAAGAATTTGATGCTTCACGTTTTTCCTCCGGAGTATATATCTACATTATCAAAACTGACAAGTTTTTCGAAACCAGAAAAATGGTTCTTACGAAATAGATTTTTGGCCCCTTGTCTTAATAGACAAGGGGTCTTTTTTATTTCTCATTGCTTGACTCTTACCAAATATTTTCTCACCTTGTGTTCAGGTAAATATTTTGGCTTGGTAACACACAAATTATGACAAAAATTGATATTTTGATTCTTGAAGATGAACCTCTTCATGCCATTAAACTCCAGAGAGATTTGAGGGAACTGGGGTACAATGTCATTGATGTTGTTGATAATGCAGATGATTTTTTTACAGCGTTTCACGCAACTGAACCAGATCTGGCCATTTTGGATATACGAATTAACGATTCAATAGACGGCATAGAAATAGCAAAAAAAATATGTGAAGATGATTCACTTTCCAGACCATTTATATTCCTGACATCTGATAATAGTCTGGAAACATTTGAACGTGCAAAAACAACAAAGCCTTGTGCTTTTCTTGTAAAGCCTTTTGATAAGTTTAGTCTGCAATGCACGATAGAGCTTGCTATTGTGCAGCACAGCACAGGTAAAAGTAACAAAGCCGCTGAAGTAATTTCTAACGGAATTATTAACCGTGATAATATTTTTGTTAAGAAAAATAAAAAAGTGGTAAAGGTTTCTTTGCAAAATATTATTTATATTGAGGTCGAATCAAAATACTGCACCGTGTTTGCAGAAGAAGGAAAATTTCTTTTACGAATGTCGCTAAAAGATCTGATACACAAACTCCCTGAAAATCTTTTTATCAGAACTCACAGAAATTATCTTGTAAACATTAATGAAATTATTGAATTCGATTTTGATGATTATATTTGCAGAGTAAAAATAAAAGATGTACCGGTTGGAAGAAGCTACAGACATACAATCAATGAACAGCTTATGATGCTTTCGTAAACCAGAAAAACTACCTGTACCAAAAATTTACCTCTCCATACCCACATAACAACCGCTTATACCCAAAGTAAAACTTTTGCCTGATAAATAACTTTTATTCAGATTGAAAAAAATTCTCAACAAGATTTATAAAAGTTGTTTCTATGAAAAACGCTTTTTTACTTAAAGATTCTATTTTGTGGCACGACGGAATGATGCTTACAGCCGGGCATTTTCAGCAGCTTACTGACAGACTGGAAGGGTTGTCTGCATATTATTCTCGTCTGCGTTCTCCCTATAACTGGGGGATTAATAAAATGGAGATAGATGAAGAGATATTAAAAAATGGCAGACTCGTTATCACCAATATTGAAGCGGTTATGCAGGACGGGCAGGTTATTTATGATACAACTCAAAATAAAAACAAACTGGAACTCGATTTTCTAAAAATTACAGAAACTGATGAACCGCGTGATTATATTGTTTATCTCTATCTTCCTCCCAAAAGCAATAATGACAGCAGTAAACGCTATATGCAGGTTTTCCCTGAAGTAGCTGAAAATGAAACCGATCAATATGTTGATATCAAAATACCTTGTATAATTCCAAATATAAGTCTCAAACTTTTTAACGACAAACTCGATACAAAATGCGGATTCCCGATTGCTGTTGTAAATTACGCAAACGGCCGATGCAGTTTATCTAATTTTATTCCTCCTGCATTAACCATACAACCGGGAGGAGAATTATGGAAAATAATAACTGCTATTTTGCAGAAGATAAAAGTAAAAGCAATGTTTTTAGCGCGACAAATTTCTCCGTCATCAGTTCATCACGATCCGTTAATACTTGATAAAAGAATTCTTTTGCAAAATCTGATTGCCGGTCTGCCAAATCTTGAAGCAATGCTTCAATCGGAAAACACTCATCCTTATGATCTTTATTTATCCCTCTGTTCAATGATGGGGAATATTTTTGCGCTTGGATTTGATATGCTTTCTCCCAACATAATAAAGTATGATCATAACAATCTCTACAAAGTATTTAATGATATAAAGAGCAGTATTTTTCAAATTCTTGACGAATCAATTGGTGAAAATTACCACGCGGTTCCTTTTGAAAGAGACGAAGATGAATTTTCTATAAAAGTAAATAAATATTGGCTTAATAATCCTTTGATAATAGGGATTGAACCAAAAGAAAATAAAGAGGAAAAAGATATTTTATCCTGGATGTTGAATTGTCTGATTGGAACTGATGAAGAGATTATCAGACTTAAACGTGAACGAACTCTGGGAATACAACGGGTTCAAATAGAACAGGATAAAAACTTTCCGCCAAGTCTGGACAAAATGTTTTTCTCAATAGATCAACTAAGGATTAAACCAAATCAGGTGTTAAAAATTCTTAATCCATCTGATAAACAAGGCTATTGTCCGGTTGAAAAAATTAACCTGTACGTCAGAAGAAGGTCGTATCAATGAGTAGTATAAATTTTACAGGAAAGGAAAATTTAATAAAACACTTTTACAAATTTTATGTAGAAGTAAAAAAGATTAAGGAGAATTGTGATTTTTCCGTACAGGAAAATTTACAGGTTGTTCAGACTGAATTAATGAAACTCCTTAATCAGCATTCACTTAATTTTCAAAACTGTAAAACTATTAACTCAAAAGATCCGCTTTCAGAAGCACTTTATCTTTTAACAATTTACACTGACGAACTATTTATTGACACTGTTTGGGAAGGAGAGCGAATCTGGGAAGATCATCTTCTTGAAGAACAGCTTTTTGATTCTCACGTTTCAGGCATTAAGTTTTTTGATAATCTTGATAACATCATTAAAGAAAAGGAAATTAACAGCAATGATATTTCAATGCTTTATCTCCTTATGATTGCAGGAGGTTTTAAAGGGCAGTTTATGCATAATGATAAAGATAATAAGCTCTATTATTATCGCACCAAACTGTTTTCAATGCTTTATAATTGTTCACCTTTTGTTCTTGATGAAATTCATCATCTTTTCCCTGAAACTTACAACGCAACTTTTACACGCGGTAAAAAAATATTTTTCTACAATCTCCGCAGAGTTTGTGTTATAGGCGGAATCGTTCTTGTTTTTACGCTTTTACGGCTCATCTATTATCTTTACACTGACTGGTGCGACAGGGTTATTGATAAAATATTTTCATTTTACAGCAGTCATGTAGTTTTAATTTTTATCCTTTTACTTCTTTCATTGCTGGCAATTCTCGGTTATATAATTTGGCTGCATTTCAGAAGGAAGCAACTTTTCTTTAATCAACGGAAAAAATACACCCGTTTTGAAATAAGAGAATCTGTTGAGCAGCTTTTGGCGCTTCTTAAGGAAAGGATTGGCAGAAGAGGTTACAAATACAAATTGCCCTGGTACTTAATGCTCGGCGGCGAATCAGCAGGCGGCAGTACATTATTAAAAGAGATGACTTTAAGAAAAACTTCCGTTAACTATCTTAAAGAGACAGGTAATTTCAAAAAAGCATGCAACTGGTGGGTATTTGAAAGAGGAGTAGTTTTAGATGTTTCAAGTGATCTTGATTTAAGTGACGAAACAAATAAACTGTGGAAATATCTTGTAAGAAAAATTAAAAATATAAGAAGATTGCGTCCGCTTGATGGAATAATTATACCGGTTCCTGCTGATTTATTTTTCCTAAAAAATGGGAACAAAGCTGATAACATTGATAAAATAAAAGAGGAAGCTGATCTCCTTTCTGAAAGACTTGACTATCTGCAAAAGAAATTCAAAATGCAGCTGCCTGTTTATATTATTATAACAAAAAGTGATTACGTTGACGGCTTTAAAGATTTTGTAAATGAACTGCCTGAACGATTTAGCAATGAATTGTTTGGATGGTCAAATCCTTACAGACCCGAAATTTATACTTACTCAAGAAGCTGGATCAGTGAAGCTTTTAGTAAAATAAATGAACAACTTTCTTTTCTGCAATTTGGAATTATCAATAATAGTAATGGTCGGGCTGACAAAGAAAAAATATTTTTGTTTAGTCGACAAATAGACACTTTAAAATATCCGGTTCAAATCTTTGCAAACAGACTTTTCAAAAATGAGGAGTATTCAAATCTGGCTCCAATACTTTTGCGGGGAGTTTATTTCTGCGGTTATCAAAATGATGAAATTGATCAGACAGATGCAAATAAACGAGTTTTTGTGCAGGATATTTTTGATAAGAAAATATTTAACGAACCAACTCTTGCCGAACCAATGAAAAAAATAATTTTCTATTAGGAATGCAATGGATTTAGATGTAAAAATAGAATACATAGATTTAAATGCACTTCTCAAACCGATTGATGAGAGCAATCCGGTGGGAAATTATTTAAAGTATGAAAATGAATATGATCAGATTTTATCTGCAATGAAAAGTGATAACCCTGATCTGAAACAGGGAATTTGGAAACGTCCACTAAAAAAATCGGAATGGGAAAAAGCAAAAGAGATTTGTGTAACAACATTAAATAATAAATCTAAAGATTTACAAATTGCTGCCTGGCTGGTTCAGGTTTTATTGCGCGATAAGGGATTTAAAGGTTTGTACGAAGGCTCAACTCTTATCCTTGAGTTACTAAAAAAATATTGGGATCAAATTTATCCTTTACCTGAAGAAGATGACATTGAATTAAGATTAACTCCATTTATCTGGCTGGATGAAAAGCTTACAACACATTTAAAACTTACTCCTCTTATCGTGAACAGAAAAGATAATTACACATACAATTATTATCAGTGGGAACAGGATAACCTTAAAAAGAGAAATCTGAAAACAGAATCGGAGTTTTCTCCGGAACAGGAATATCTGAAAAATATATTCCCTGAAGATTATGAATTTTGTCAGGAACTAAAATCATATATAACTCTTTGCAAGAAGACACTGCTTGAAATAAAACAGTTTCTGAACGAAAAAACTTCAAACTTATCGCCAAGTTTTCACGAAATACTTGCTGCACTGGATGATATAATTGTCCTTAACAATATGGCTATTAACAGTATCGAAATCTACAACACAGAAAACAGTGAAGATGAGAAAAATGAAGAACAAGAAACTGAGAGTCCGCTGCTCGGAATAAAATCTGCGACTCCGCAAAATACAGAAGAAGCATTCAGACAACTAAATGAGTTAATCAATTTTTTGTGTCAGAATGAAAGCACAAAAAAACTGGGAACATTATTTAATGAAATACTTGATATAAAAAACAATTCACTGAAACAGGCTGTTATTAATCACACCAGTGATGTTAATATACAAGAAAAAGTTTTAACACTTTTAAAACTCAATAACGGGAGTTAAAACACTAAATCAGTAATAAAAACAGGAGTAATTTATGGGTGAGAGCATCCAACACAAGCTCGACCGCATAAGACCGCCGCGAGTCCAAATCACTTACGATGTGGAAATAGGCGATGCGATTGAAAAGAAAGAGCTGCCTTTTGTTGTAGGAATTATGGCTGATCTTTCTGGAAAAAACAGTAATAAACTGGAGCCTCTTAAAGAGAGAAAGTTTGTAGAAATTGACAGAGATAATTTTGAAAATGTAATGAACGCTGCTCATCCTGCTTTGGATGTAAAAGTTAACAACTGGTTTAGTACCGGTGAACTCAGATTTTTAAAATTGTTTCGCGAGTTAAACAGCGCCGGAGCAGCATTATCAAACAGAAGTGCAAAAACTTTTTTGTTTAACAATGCAGATAAACTTCTGGCAGAAGCTGTTGAGTTTTTGAAAGATTTCAGCGCAGATAAAATCAAAGAGATTGATCAGATTCTTAACAATATTCGAAACAAAGCTGATAACAGCGGTGAACTGGATGATGCCGGCAATGAATTTCTACACAGTTTTAACAAGTTGTTGAGATGCTTTAAATTCAAAATTGCAAAACAGGAAATTGAACTTCGTGATGAATTCAAAGAATTACTTGAAGATATTTCAGTTATTCCTGAAAAGAAAAATTCAGGTACTTTTAACAAAAAAGTAATTATTGAAAAACTTGATTCACTTGAAGAGAAAATTCTTAAAGATGCAAGTTCACTTAGCTGCAGTTTGAAATTTAATAATCTCGATGATTTTTCTCCTCTGCGTATAATTCAGCAGGTGGAACAGTTAAAAGATAATTACAATATCAAACTTCATCTTTCCGATTTCCTTAACAAACTCGACGGTGATGAAAAAGAACTTCATATTCTTTGCGATGAACTTATCAAACTTGAAGAAGAAAAAGGTGACGGAGAATATGATGATGCAAAACTTGAAGAAGCTGTAACCAACATTCTAAATAAATATTATGGATCTGGTGAAAAATCGGATGATGCAGAAGCTTCTGAAGAGGGTGGCGAAGAAGGTGAAGGCGATGATAAAAAAGAAGAGAAAGCAGAAGAACCTCAGGTTCAGGTTAATCCTTATATGAAAACTCTTCTTGAAGTATTTTTTGATCAATATAAAACTAATATGGTTCTGCTTGAATACTCAGGTAAGAGTATTGAACCAAATCACATTGTAAAAATGCTTCTTGAATTTGTTGCCGACTTAAATGAATTAATTGGAAATCAAATTAATGAAATCTTGCACGCACCTGAATTCCAGAAACTTGAAGCATCCTGGAAAGCTTTAAATTTCCTTGTTAAAAAAACAGAAACCGGTGCAAGATTAAAACTCAGATTATTAAACATAACAAAAGCAGAACTTCAAAAAGATCTTGAAAAAGCTGTTGAGTTTGATCAGAGTCAGCTTTTCAAAAAAGTCTATGAAGAAGAGTATGGAACATTCGGTGGCCATCCTTACGGAATTTTGCTTGGTGACTTCATGTTTGAAAGAACTGCAAAAGATATTGCACTCTTAACATTAGTTTCACAAGTTGCAGCCGCTGCACATGCTCCATTTATCTCAGCTGCTTCTCCGCAATTGTTTGGTGCTGATTCATTTAAAGTTCTTCCTGAATTTAGAGATCTGAATGCAATATTTGAAAGTCTGGAAATGATTAAATGGAATTCTTTCAGAGACAGTGAAGATTCTCGTTATGTGTCATTAACCTTGCCTAGAATGTTAATGCGTCTTCCTTATGGGCCAAACACATTACCTGTTGAAGGTTTTGATTTCACCGAGGATGTTGACGGAACAGATCATTCAAAATATCTGTGGGCAAATTCTGCTTATGCACTTGTGCAGCGTATTACAGAAGCTTATGCAAAATACAGCTGGTGTGCTGCAATTAGAGGTGTTGAAGGTGGCGGACTTGTTCAAGATCTTCCTGCGCATGTTTTTGATACTGACTCAGGTGACAAATCACTTAAATGTCCTACAGAAATTGCAATTACTGACAGACGCGAAAAAGAGCTCAGTGATCTTGGATTTATTTCTCTTGTTCATTGCAAAGGGAAAGATTATGCAGCTTTCTTTGGCGGACAAACAACTCAAAAACCAAAAGTGTATGACACTCCGGAAGCAAATGCAAATGCCCGTTTATCTGCGGTTCTTCCTTACATTATTGCTTCATCACGTTTTGCACATTATCTGAAAGTAATTGTTCGTGACAAAATTGGGAGTTTCCTTACAGCAGAAAATGTACAGGTTTATCTCAACAGATGGATTGGCGGATATGTACTTGGTAAAGATGATGCGGGACAGGAAATAAAAGCTCAATATCCACTACGTGAAGCAAGAGTTGATGTGAGTGATACGCCTGGTAAACCGGGATGCTATACTGCAGTTGTGTTTTTGAAACCACATTTCCAACTGGAAGAATTAACAACTTCAATCAGACTTGTAGCCGAATTACCACCTCCTGCAGCCTGATAGAAAAACTGTTTGATATAAAATTAATTTAAGGAATAAAAAATGGCAACTAATATATACTTAAAACTAGACAGCATAGAAGGAGAATGCAAGGCAACTAACCACGACAAGGAGATAGAAGTCCTTTCCTGGAGTCACGGTTTTAGTCAGCCGACTTCTTCTGTCCGTGCATCTTCCGGCGGAACAGTTGAAAAAGCTAACCATTCAGATATTAATCTTACAAAATATCTCGATTCTGCATCTGATGATATTTTGAAAAGTATCTGGTCTGGTAAGCTTGTCAAAACCGCAGTTATTACCTGCTATCGTTCAGATGGTAGTGACAACAACGAACATGTTGAATATCTCAAAATAGAAATGGATGAAGTAATTATTTCTAATTACAGCATTTCCGGCGGAGCAGGAGATATTCCTATTGAAAATCTTTCGCTGAACTATGGTAAAATAAAATATACTTATACTCCGCAAAAAGAAGATGATGGAACAGGCGGTTCTGCACAGCCTATTTCCTGTGATCTGGTCCTTAACAAAATTGAATAATTTTCAAATTTGATGAGTCTGGAATAATATGAATTCAAATACAATAAAAATATCTCTTTACGATAAACTCCTGGGTGAAATTTCATTTTCCCGAAACGGGAATTCTAATGACAAAACATTCGAGGAGAAAAAATATAAAATGACTGTGTTGCGAGACCTGGCAGCATTACTCAATACCAGGTCTCCATCTTCAACACAATATTTTGATGAAGAGGAATTGACTGTTGTAGATTACGGAATTCCCGACTTTGCAAATTATTCACCAGCGTATGAACAGGATCAGCTTCTTTTGTGCAAACGAATAACCAAAGCAATGAAATATTTTGAACCAAGAATAATTGATCCCTTTGTAATTATTGATTCAAAAATGGTGAATGAACGAAAACTCAGAATTGGAATTAACGGTAAATTGAAGATTAATAAAGAGGTCAAACAAGTAACCTTTATTGCTGAAAAAGGAATGAACTCGATGAACTGGACTGTTTATGAAGCATTATAACAACGATTTTTTGGATTATTATAAAAAAGAATTATCCTACCTCAGATCAAGAGGCCAGGAATTTGCTGAAAAATATCCAAAGGTTGCCGGCGGATTGGATATTGGAATTGATAACAGTTCCGATCCTCATATTGAGCGACTAATAGAATCGTTTGCTTTTTTAACTGGTCGAATTCAAAGAAATATTGATAATGAATTTCCCGAGCTTTCCACTTCAATATTAAATAATGTTTATCCGCAACTTTTAACTCCGGTTCCTTCAATGACAATAGCTCATTTCGGCACCGAAGATTTTGATTTCCCTTCAATTCCAATGAAAATTGAAAAACATCATCCTCTTGCGGCTTTTACTTCCGAGGGACAAAAATGTAAATTCAGAACCTGTTACCCGGTTGAGTTGTGGCCTGTTGCAGTTACTTTTGCCGGAATCAGAAACTCTGATGATTTTCATTTTTTGAATCAGAAAAACAACACTCAGGTTCTGCAAATAAGAATTAAGCCAACTGGTGATACCAGTCTGGCAGATCTGGATATAACCTCTCTTAAATTTCATATTCACGGTGATACTTCAACTGCAAATTTGATATATGAAACATTGTTCTGCAGCGGCAAGGAAGTAAAAATTTATTCTCACGAAGATGAAAAAACCGTTCTTTCCGATGCTGTAATTGAACCGGTCGGATTTGAAAAGGAAGAGGAAGTTTTACCTTATCCGAAAAACTCGAATTACGGTTATAGATTGCTACAGGAGTTTTTCGTTTTACCTGAAAAGTTTTTGTTTTTCGATATTAAAAATATCGATCTAAAGAAATGTAACCACTATTTTGATATTCTTATTCCTCTGAAAAAAATCTTGAGAAAAGAGATTACAATTTCCAAAAAGAATTTTTTACTCGGCTGCACACCTGTAATTAACTTATTCAAAAAGATTTCAGAACCAATAAGAATTGATAATTACCAGACAGAATATAAAGTAAATCCCGACAGTCACAGAGAGCAAAGCACTGAAATTTTTGCTATTGAGAGTGTTTCTCCTACACTTACAAAAGAGAAGTTGCCCGATTCAATTGAACCTTATTTCTCTTTTAAAAGTAAAAATGGTGACAGCAAATCAGCAAATATTTTCTGGTATGCAAGAAAAGAGGAAAGTACACGCTCAAATATGGCGGGACAAGATTTAATGCTTTCTCTTCTTAATATGAATTTTGAGCCTGATTTGCCGGAGAAAAAAACTTTATATGCCCGTGTAATTTGTACCAACAGAAATATTGCAGGAAGTATGTCTGCCGGAATGCCTCTTGAATCTGAAGAAAAACTTAACAATCTGAAAATCAACATTTTGAAACGTCCTTCTTCACGAATTCAAGCTCCAAAAGGGAAAGCTTTATGGCGATTAATTTCTGCTTTATCACTTAATTATTTATCACTTGGTTCAGATCAGGCATCGCTGGAATCACTGCGCGAAATTGTTGCATTGTTTGATTATGAAAATAA
>JBGRQB010000083.1:0-17586 GCA_041725875.1 Rhodothermaceae bacterium | reverse complement strand
GATTAAGTGTTTCGGACATGGACATAAACACATTGATCATGATGATCTGACTTATGAAAACTCTTATCAGTCATTTAAACTTTGTTATGATCTGATGACTCAATGGGGTATGAATCCACGAACTTATGCTTATCCCGGAGGAAGTGGTAAAAAAAGTCATACGCAAAAAGCCAATAAAGATGCCGGATTTATTGCTGCTAGAGGAGCCTACGGTCGATCACAATCGGAGAAGTTTTATGTTTGTCCTGATGATGTAAAAGAACCTGAAAACTGGTATTTTTTACCTTGTGTTGTTATGGGAAAAAGTATTTATCAATCTGAAAATTGCAACTCTAACGAAGAAGTAATTCCCTATGTTGAAGAAAATAAGAAACGAGGTTCCTGGATAACGTTTATGTATCATAGTATTGGATTACCGGGAAACTGGGCATATTATCCAATGGAAGAGTTTAAAAAAGATTTAGATTACTATAAAAATAGTAATCAATGGATCGGAAACATGGATAATGTAGTATGTTACATTTATTCAAGAAACAGCTTTACGTACAAAATTACAAGATCAAATAATACGAAATGGCATTATTTTGTTGAATTAATTGATGGTTTTGATAATCACAAGTTTGATCAGGAGTTAACATTAAATTTCTCATTTGATTCAGAAGTAGAATTTAAATCAATAGAATTTGAAGTATCCGAAAATAATATAAAAACATTTGAACTGACTGATAATAAAGTGTCGATAAATGTTTTACCTGATGAAAAACTTCACGGATTTAAATTGAATTTGTAATGCCCTGAATTAGAATGTTTTTTATATTCTTATACTAAATAAATATTTTTTTTGGAGTTTAATAAGTTGGACATAAATCTAAGTACCATAATAGTTAATTACAATACTCACCAATTGCTTGATGCTTGTTTATCAAGTTTGTTTGAGTATAACACTTCACTCAGTATTGAAGTTATTGTAATTGATAATAATTCTCAGGAAAGCGGTTTTGATGAAATAGTTTCTAAGTTTAAAGATTTGGTAATAATCAAAAATAAATCAAATTTAGGATTTGGAAAAGCCAACAATCAGGGAATTGAAATTGCAAAAGGGAAATATATTCTTTTGCTTAACAGTGATACCTATTTTACGGAAGATACTCTTTCCAAAGTTCATAAATATCTTGAAACCAAAAATGAAAAAATTATACTTGGCTGCAGATTATTAAACGCTGATAGCACGCTTCAACATTCTGTAAGTGATTTTCCTGGTTTCCGAGAAAGTTTTATGTCCAACTTTTTTCTTTATAAAGTTTTCCCAAAAAAGAAGTTTTTTAACAAATATCATTTGATGAATAAAGAATTAAATTCTGTTTCAGAAGTTGATATTGTTACCGGCGCTTTTATGATTGGGAAAACAGAATTTTTTAAAGAACTAAAAGGTTTCGATGAAAGATTCTTTTTCTATTTTGAAGAGATAGATTTGTGCTACAGAGTTAAACAAAATGGCGGGAAGATTGTTTACTTTCCCGAAACGGAAATTTATCATGTTGGCGGTGGATCGGCAAATAGCTATAGTTTCTTTAAATACTCCAATCAATCAATCTCGACAATAAAGTTTTATCAGAAGCATTTTAAAGGATTAAAATTTACCGGGTGTTTGATAAATCATTACACCGGAATATTAATCAGAATTCCTTTGTTCTTTTTCGGAGGATTGATAAAGAAATCATTATTTGAACGGGCGAAAATATATTGCAAGTTACTAACAATTTACCCTAAAAACGATTTCAAATAAATCTATTTTTTTGAGCAAATTATTATTACATCAAATTTTAATAGTGGGAAACCTGAGTATTTAATTTTTCGAATAAGCCACATTAACAATTTACAATTTTCAACAAACTTTAAAATGTAAGGACTCAATCTCAAATTAGGAACCCATTGTTTTACTTTTGGTAAAGGCAGCAAAGTTTTGAAGTTTGAAAAACCATATTTTTTTAATACTGGTATTAACTCTGTGTAAGTTGATTCATTAAGGTGTGTGCCTTCAGCTTTAACTTTCCCTGTTTGCGAACAGTCGATAATTCTGGTAACGTCACTCGGACCAAAATGACTGTTGGGCAGCATTAAAATTAAAGTACCATTTTCATTCAAAGCATTTTTAATTGAGTTAAGATATGCCGGTAAATCAGCCGGGGCAATATGTTCGAGCACCTGATCTGAAAAAATTACATCAAACTTTTCATCCAACTCAAAATCAATAATATTTTTTTCTATAAAATTTATCTTAGGATGAGTGAAAGAAATTTCAGGAATTGAAGTATCTACTCCGCACAAACTTTTTGTGTTAAGCTGATCTGCAATACTTGCCAGAAAAAATCCTTCGCCGCAGCCGACATCCAGAACAGATTTGTTTTCAAGTTCTTTTCTAAAAAGTTTTACGGTAATTCTTTTGGGATTAAAATCAGTGAGGATATTGCTGGATTTTTTACCATAAATTTTATGGACGGTTTTATAAACTTCAGAATACAATTCCTTACGCTTTTCCTGCGATGGCTCATTTAAAACCTTATGATGAAATTCACGTTCTATTTCAAATGCTTTCACAAGGTTTTCTTCTGCTATTCCGACACTTTTAGAAAATTTTTGTAAATCTTTGTATTCTTTATTCGACATAATTTTAATTCTGAAATTTAATAATGTGTTTAATTTTTAATGTACTTTGTTAAAGTTTCAAATATTCGCTCCGGTTCAATTTTTTTCATTGAATCGTGCGGACAAACAGGCGCATAATAACAATCGCAAGGTTCCGATGGTTCTATTATTTCACCTAAGCCATACATTTCAAATTCATATTTATTGAAAATGTTGTTCATCAGAATTAGTTTTTTCCCTAATCCCAAAGCAAGGTGCATTGCCATTGTAACCTGAGTCACAACTGCATCTGTCTGGTCTATCAGACTAATAAAATCTTGAAATGGAAAATGTCCTAAATAAATACCGCCGGCTTCTGATTGAAGAGTTTTATTTTTACTATCTTCATCAGGTCCGCCAAGCCATAAAACATTCATTCCGTTTTTTTGAATTTCAGTTGCAAGAGAAATCCAATATTCATTTGGCCATAAACGAGACGGCCATCTGCTGCCGCATCCGGTGTTTAATCCAATTAATGGTTTGTTTTTATCAAAACTCCATTCTTTTTCAGATTTATATTCAAGAACATATTTTTCACCATTAAACTCAAATCCGCAGATTTCAAAAATTTCCTGAGGATAACTCTTTTTATTTGCGATACTCACATCATCAAAAACACCAGTAAACAATTTGTGTTCTGCAAGTTGATTAAAAGCTCGGGCTCTGCCAAATTCATCCATTCCAAAACCAAACTTTTCTTTGGCAGAAACTTGTTCGCCAATAATAATCGCTTCTTTATCTTTATCCAGACAATACAAAATGTCGTAAGCTTTTCCTGCTGCCCAGTCTGATTGTCTGCTGCCAAGTTTTACAATTTCATCAACAGATATAGGAACCAAATCAGGGAAATCAGTCAGCCAGGTAATATGACATCCGGGATAAATTTTATTCAGTTTTTCAAGCAGGGGAGTAGTTCTTATTACATCGCCTGCTGCGCCAAGTTTTATAATTAAAATCCTTTTGGTGATTTCACTAAAATCTTTGCAATTATCACAATGAACACCGGTTTTTTTGTGAGGTTTACAAGGAATATCACCTCTGAAATACTTACAATTTCTATTTAACAGCATATTTATTTTAGGATTAATTTTGAGTTTGGTAATTTGTATATTTAGTTTTCAAAATAGACTCACTAAGATAAAACTTATTGTTAATAAAAAAAATCCATTTATGAATATACTTCAAATTGCTCCGCAAATTCCTTATCCTGTTGTTGACGGAGGGAAAATTGCTATTTATGGTGTCACTAAGTCACTTATGGAACTTGGACATAAAGTTGATTTTATTGGCTACCGGAAGGAGTTTGAAGAATCGAAATATTCAGTTGAAATGGGGAAAATTTGTACGCTGACGATAGTCAAAGCAAATGTAAACAATACAGTTTCAGGTGCAGTCAAAAATTTAGTTTCAAAAGTCCCGTACAATATTGGAAAGTTTAAAACTGTCGAGTTTGAAGAGCAATTAATAAAGCTACTGAAAAGCAAAACTTTTGATGTTGTTCATATTGAGCATCTCCATATGGCCTGGACATATGATGTTGTGAAAAAGTATCAAAACATACCGGTGATTTTAAGACAACATAACCTTGAAATGAAAATTATGCAAAGGTATGCAAAAGAGGAATCTAACTTTTTTCTGAGAAGTTACTGCAAATTACAAGCTGCAAAATTTACGGAGTACGAAGTTACAACCTGCGCTAAATTTGATAATTGTATGATGATTACAGAAGTTGATGAAGAAACTCTTTTGAAGTATAATAATAATATTAAAACTTCTGTTGTTCCTGCCGGTGTTGATGAAAAACTTTTTAACCTTAGCAGAGTAAGCGCTGAACCCTTTTCACTTATTCATTTGGGATCTATGGAGTGGCTGCCGAACAAATGCGGACTAGAATGGTATTTGTCGGAAGTTTTCCCTTTGATTTTAGAAAAAATACCTGAAACAAAATTGTATTTGATTGGTAAAGGGACAGAGAAAATAGAGCTTTGTGAAAAGATTTCTGATAATGTTATTCCACTTGGTTTTGTGGATGATCTTTGGAAAGAGGTGATGTCAAAAGATCTGGCAATTGTTCCTTTACGTTCCGGAAGCGGAATGCGGATCAAAATTATTGAAATGATGGCTGCCGGACAAAATATTCTTTCTACAAATGTCGGGGCAGAAGGAATTGGAATTACTGATAAAAAAAATATTTTACTGGCAGATTCTGCAAAAGATTTTGCTGATGAAACCATTAATTATTCTCAAAATAAATATGAAAAATCAGCACTGGCTCAAAATGCAAAAGAGTTTTGCAGTGAAAGATTTAAATGGAATGTAATAGCAAAGAAAATTGAAAGTGTTTATCTGGAAGCAATAAAAAATATCGGGAATTGATGAAAGTATTAATTATTACACCAAGGATACCTTACCCTCCGCACAGGGGCGACAAACTGAAAATTTTTAATCTGGCCAGTTTTCTCAAAAAAAATCATCAGGTTAAAATTTTGACTTTTTCTCAAGGAAAAGATGATGCAAAAAATGCTGAAATTTTGAAAGAAAAAGGATTTGATGTAGAGTTTGTAAACCTTTCAATTGTGCAGTCTGTTTTATCAGTTATGCTTGCAGTGTTTTCTTCAATTCCGTTTCAGGCAGCATATTTTAAATCAGGCAAGATGAAAAAACTTATCTCTGATAATGTTCAGAATACAAGTTATGATCTTGTTTATTTTCATCTTATTCGCTCTGCGCAATATGCTGATGAAATAAAAAATTTCGGTACAAAAAAAATTATTGATTATACAGATTCTGTTTCACTTTATCTTTCGCGCTATATAAAAATTCTGAAAAATCCTTTAAGAAAATTATTCTTTTTCTGGGAATTAAAAAGAATTGAAAAGTATGAAACAATAGGTAATAAGTTTGATAATGTTTATGTCTGTTCCGAAACCGACAAAAAAAATCTGCGGGAAAGAATAGAAGAAAATAAAATTAAAATTCTTTCAAACGGAGTTGATTTAACAACATTTAAACCAAAAGAAGTCCCGGTTGAAAACAACAGAATTATCTTCACAGGCAATATGCCTTATTTTCCTAATTACGATGCAGTTGGACATTTTGTAAAAGATATTTATCCGCATATTTTAAAGCAAAAACCTGATTCCAAATTTTATATTGTCGGGCAGAAGCCTCCTGCATTTATAAAAGAAATGGAAAATGAAAATATTGTTGTTACAGGTTTTGTTGATGATATAAGGGAAGAGTATCTGAAAAGCGTAGTTAATATTGCGCCAATCAGATTTGGGGCCGGAACATTAAACAAAATAATAGAATCACTTGTTCTGGGAATTCCGGTTGTTGCTTCTGCTTTATCTGTAGCCGGTATGTCGCCCGAACTGAAAAAATATGTGCTTGTCGCTGAATCTGAAATTTATTTTGCAGAAAAAGTAGTGGCGGTTCTGGCTGAACCGGAAAAGTTTAAATCAGAGTTGATTGCTGCTCGAAATGACATAATTGAAATGCTCGACTGGAACAATATTCTGAAAAAATTTGAAACAGAACTGGTCTCTTTGGTAAAAGAGTAGTTTGAGAAATCAGTTGATGTTTTTTACATTGTAGAAAATTATCTAATTTTACATGTTTATATTACAACTATTCATTTTGCTGACAGGTTGATAAAAGATTATTTTAATTGGTAGGTTGCTTTGGATAAAAAAATTGAACGCACATTAATATTGGTAATAGATCTTCTTTCGATAAATTTTGCTTATCTGCTCTATTTTTATTTTAAAGTTGAATCAGGTTTCTTTCAGGTAATGGCAAATCCTTTATTTTTTGCTCCTATGGCGCTTGTATATTTTTACTGGTTAATTATTTTTACGTTTGTCGGAATGTACCGAACCTGGTTTGCTTCCTCGCGATTTGAAGAATTAACCAAATTATTTAAAGCCACGTTTGTCGGAATTTTTGTAATCTTTTTCATTATTCTTTTTGATGATTTTCTCAATGAGATCTCTTCTTCAACTAGATTTTTAATTTTTATCTATTGGGGAATTTTACTTGTACTTGCCGGAACAGGCCGTTTGATAATAAGAGGTATTCAGAGAAATCTGCTTGTAAGAGGAATTGGCAGAAAACGAACGCTGATTATTGGGTTTAATCCAAAAGCAAATAATATTCATTCTTCAATTGATGAGTACAGAGCGCTCGGACTTGATGTTTTTGGATATCTTGCTGTAAAAGAAGAGAATGTTGGAAAAGAATATAAAGCTATAAAAGTTTTAGATACATATAAAAATGTTCAAGAAATTGTTGAAACACATAATATAAAGCAGATTATTTTTGCTCTTGAACATCACGAAGAAGATGTATTGCTGGATGTTATTGACAGATGTAACGATCTGAAAATTTCTCTGAAAATTGTTCCTGATTTATATGATATAATCAGCGGACAGGCAAAAACTTCTCAAATATATGGTTTCCCGTTAATCGATATTATGCCGCAGCTTATGCCGGAATGGGAAAAAAAATTGAAAAGAGTTATGGATATTTGCGCATCTCTTACAATTTTAGTTCTTACCGCGCCTGTTACAATTGCTTCTGCAATTATCATAAAACTTGAAAGCCCGGGACCGGTTCTTTATAAGCAGGAAAGACTCGGACTTGAAGGCAGACCAATAAAAATTATGAAGTTTCGCTCAATGGTAAATGATGCCGAAAAAAAATCAGGTCCGGTTTGGGCGCAAAAAAATGATCCGCGTGTTACCAGGTTTGGAAATTTTATTCGTAAAACAAGAATAGATGAAATTCCGCAGATGTTTAATATTTTGACAGGGGAAATGAGTCTTGTGGGTCCGCGACCGGAAAGAGCGCACTTTGTGGAAATGCTCTCAAAAGAAATTCCTTTGTATAAAAGAAGAATGTGTGTTCGTCCCGGTGTTACCGGCTGGGCACAGGTTAAGCATAAATATGATGAATCTGTTGATGATGTTAAAACAAAATTAAAATATGATTTGTTTTATATTGAAAATATGTCAATCAGAATGGATATAAATATTATGTTCAGAACAATTTTGGTTGTATTTTTTGGTAAAGGTCAATAACGCATTACAAATTTCAAATTAAAGATCAAACTAAAAAATGATTTCAGAGATTTGTATTTTACAATTTGATAAAGTTAATTTTTCTATTTGATAGAAGGTTGCAATGAAAAAAACACTAGTTATTACTCCGACATATAATGAACTGACAAACATTAAAAATCTTATTCCGCTTTTACAAAAGCTTTATCCTGAAATTCATATTCTTGTTGTGGATGATAATTCTCCCGACGGAACAGGCGATTATGTAAAAGAACTTAGTGAAAAGGATGAAAAGATTCACGTTCTTCAGCGTCCGGGAAAAATGGGCTTGGGAACAGCTTATGTAGACGGATTCAAATATATGATCAAAAATGGTTATGATCTTGCTGTTCAGATGGATGCAGATTTTTCTCATAATCCGGAAGTAATAAAAACTTTTCTGGAAGAAGCAGAAGAACAAGATTTAATAATCGGAAGCCGATACACCAGCGGAGTTAATGTTGTAAACTGGCCGATGAAAAGGTTACTGTTAAGTTATTTTGCAAATAAATATACTAAGGTAATAACAGGACTCCCTGTTGATGATGCCACCGGCGGTTTTAAATGTTTCAGAAAAAAGGTTCTGGAATCTATTAATCTTGATAACATTCATTCAAACGGGTATTCTTTCCAGATCGAAATGAATTTTAAAGCCTGGAAAAAAGGATTTAAACTTAAAGAAGTCCCAATAGTGTTTATTGACAGAGTGGAAGGAACTTCCAAAATGTCTAAAAAAATAGTTCACGAAGCTGTTTTTATGGTATGGAAATTACGTTTGCGCAGTATGTTCGGATTATTAAAATAATCGATTATGCCAGATCTTTCTATCATAATAGTTAATTACAATGTTAAAGAGTTTATTCTAAATTTACTCGATTCCATAGATAAATGCTCTCCCGAAATTTCACGGGAGGTTATTGTGGTAGATAACAATTCTGATGACGGAAGTGTTGAAGCTATTCAAAAACTTCGTCCCGATGTTAAGTTGATTGCCAACAAAAATAATGTTGGTTTTGGAAAAGCAAATAATCAGGGGCTGGAAATTTGTAAAGGCAAATTCATTTTACTTCTTAATCCCGATACAATTGTAAAAGAAGATACTTTCCGATTGTTAATTGAAAAATTTAGCTCAACTCCCGATCTTGGAATGGCCGGATGTAAGGTCCTTAATCCGGACGGAACCCTGCAGCTGGCTTGCAGAAGAAGTTTTCCCGGTCCCTGGACCTCCTTTACAAAAGTTACCGGATTAAGCAGATTTTTCCCTAAAAGTAAACTTTTTGCACGCTATAACCTGACCTTCAAAGATGAAAATGAATCTTATGAAGTTGATGCAATTTCAGGCTGCTTTATGTTTATTAAAAGAGAAGTTTACGAAAAAATTGGCGGCTTTGATCCTGTGTTTTTTATGTACGGCGAAGATCTTGATCTTTGCTACAGAGTTCAACAAGCCGGATTTAAAGTTTACTATTTTCACGATACTGAAATAATTCATTATAAAGGAGAGAGCACAAAAAGAAGTTCTATTGATGAAACTAAAGTTTTTTATAATGCAATGAATCTTTTTGTGAAAAAACATCTCTCTTCATCTTTACTGGTTTCACTTATTTTACAACTGGCAATTTTTGCCAGAAAAATTTTAGCGTTTTTGAATGTCTACAGATTAATTTTGATTTCTGTCTTTGTTGATTTTGTTATTATGTTCTTTGCGTTGATGCTTGCTGAGAATTTGTGGAATAAACCGGGATGGAATGGCTTTCCGGCAGAAGTGAAACCTATTGTATATTTTGTACCAGCATTTCTGCAAACTCTGGTTTCAAGTTTAAGTGGTGTTTATAAGAAAAATTCGATGTCAATTTTGAAGAGTTTAATCTCTCTTACATTAGGATTTTTGTTGCTTACATCTCTTACTTTCTTTTTTAAACAATATGCTTTCAGTCGATTTGTTGCTTTACTGACTTACGTAATTGCAGGTTTTTCATTTATATCCTGGAGAATAATATTTAAGCTGATATTTAAAGTTGGTTTAACATTTTCTTCTGACAAGAAAAAGGCTTTGATTGTCGGAACAAACGAAAACGGACTTAACATTGCAGTGAAGTTAAAAAACTCGCTTCATCATTTGTATCAGGTTACGGGATTTATTGATGAAACAACTAAATCTATTGGAGAAGAAATAGGTGAGTTTGAAGTTATAGGATCAATTGAAAATATTCATAAAGTGGTTGACGAAAATCAAATTGAAAAAGTTATTTTTTCAGCCGGACAACTTTCGTTTGACAAAATGTTTACAATTGTTTCAAAACTTCAGGGAAGAAACATTGAGTTTCAGGTAGCAGGAAGTAATCAGGATTTTCTTGTTGGAAAATCTAATGTAACGATGCTCGAAAATATTCCTCTTCTCGATCTAAATTATAACATTTCAAAACCGGCACACAAAATAACAAAACGCTTTTTTGATTTGAGTCTTGCCGCCGGATTAATGATACTGTTCCCGTTTATCTGGCTTGTAGCAAAACTGTTCTGGAACAATACTGGTTTATTAAAGATGATAAAAAACATTCCGGCAGTCTTTACTGGAAAGAAAAGTTTTGTGGGACCCGAAGTAAAAGAAAATTCCAACGGATTATTTTTGGGTAAATCTGGGGTTACCGGAATGTGGTTTTTAGATCATCAGGAAAGTAATGAATCGGAAAAAGAAAAACTCGATATCTACTACGCAAAAAATCAAAATATATGGCTTGATATGGAAATATTGGGAAGAACCATATCACAGTTTGTATTTAGAAATAATAAATAACGAAATATTAAAATCATAGTTAAAATTATTCCTTATGTTAAAAAAAACGACACAATTAAGAGTCAGATATGCTGACACAGATAAAATGCAGTTTGTATATAATGGCAAATATCTTGAATATTTTGAAGTAGGAAGAACCGAACTTCTCCGTTCTGTTGGTCTGCCATACAGTGAAATGGAAAAGCTCGGGTGCCAGCTTCCTTTAATAGAAGCAGGTGTTCAGTACAAAACTGCAGCGCGTTATGATGATTTGTTGAATATTATAACTGTTATAAAAGAGAAACAATCTGCTAAAATTCATATAGATTATGAAGTAAGAAGAGATTCAGATAATGAACTTATTGCCACAGGTTTTACGCTTCATCTTTTTATGAACGGAGAAACACAAAAGGCAATGCGTCCGCCAAAATTTTATCTGGAAAAAATAGAAAAGTTTTTTGAGTAAAGAATGCTGAGTAAACTAAAACAATTAACCAAAGAAACTGCTTTATACGGAATCAGTACTATTTTAGGAAGATTTCTTAACTTCCTTTTAATTCCGCTTTACACAAATCTTTTTAGTGAAGCCGATGTTGGAATTTATGGAACCGTATATAGCTACATTGCGTTTTTCCAGTTGGTGATGATTTACGGAATGGACGTTGCGTATCTTAAATATGCAAGCGGTCTGGAAAAAGAGAAATTAAGAGCAGTTTTTGGCACTGTGTTTAATACCATTGTAATATCATCTTTGGTTATTTTAGGAATAGCATTTTTATTTGCCAATCCGCTCGCAGAGTTTATAGATTTGAAAGGTGAATATTCTTATCTGGTTTATTCGGTTATACTTATTTTATTTTTTGATACACTTACAAATATTCCGTTTGTCCATTTAAGATTAAAACGGAAACCTCTTCGTTTTGCAGTGATACGAACATTAAATATTTGTTTGAACCTTTCCCTGAATATAATTTTGATAATTGGTTATGATTTTGGAATTGAAGCAATATTTTACAGTAATCTTGTAGCATCTATTTTGAATCTGATTCTGCTACTTCCTGTGATTTTTGAAAACTACCAATTTTCACTCAATTTAGATTCACTCAAACAATTACTGAAGTTCGGATTACCATATCTTCCTGCCAGTGTTGCAATTATGATGATCAGAGTTCTTGACAGACCAATTCTGAACCAGATGGTAGATGCAGATGCAGTGGGAATTTATGTAGCAAATTATAAACTCGGCATATTTATGATGCTTTTTGTTGCAATGTTCCAATATGCCTGGCAGCCGTTCTTTTTGGATAATTCCAAAGAATCGGATGCTAAAGAAATGTTTGGGCGAATTCTGACTTATTTTCTGATTGTAGGATCATTTATTTTGGTCGGACTCTCACTGTTCATCAATGACATTGTTCAGTTTGAACTGCCCGGCGGTAAACATTTAATTGGAGAAACTTTTTGGTCAGGAACCGCAATTGTTCCGGTGGTTCTTCTTGGGTATCTTTTTAACGGAATGTATGTCAATTTTACCGTTGGAATTTTTATTGAAGAAAAAACCAGATATATGCCCTTTATTACGGCTCTTGGAGCTGTAATCAATATTGTAACTAACCTTCTTTTAATTCCGCAAATAGGAATTATGGGTGCCGCAGTGGCAATGCTTGCCAGTTATTTTATTATGACAATTGCCATATTTGTGGTTTCGCAGAAATTTTATCGTATTCCGTACGAATATCTTAAAATAGCCGGAATTTTTGCTTCCGTAGCAATTGTCGGATTTTTATACTATTATGGTGAATCTTTACAGATAATTACAGCATCTCATAAAATCGGATTGCTTGTTTTATTTACCGGTTTACTTTTCGGTCTGCGCGTTGTAAATTTGCGGGAACTAAAGACAATTATTAATCTATTTGTAAAAAGAAAATAACCCAATGAATAAAATTGATCTAAAAATTAAAAGACTGTCAGACAGTTTTTCCGATATCCCTTTACCCTCATACGCAACAGAGGGGAGTTCAGGTATGGATGTTCGGGCTGCTGTTGAAAACGAAATAACAATTGAAGCCGGAAAGGTGGCATTGGTTCCAACTGATTTCAGTGTTGAAATTCCTTTTGGCTATGAGATACAGGTCAGGCCCAGAAGTGGTTTGGCTGTGAAGCATTCCCTTGGTGTTCTTAATTCTCCAGGTACAATTGATTCAGATTACCGCGGAGAAGTGAAAATAATTTTGATGAATTTTGGCAGTGAAGATTATGTTGTAAAAAGAGGCGACAGGATCGCTCAACTGGTTCTTGCCAAAGTTTATCTTGCAAATGTGACAGAAACAAATGAACTAACCGAAAGCGAACGCGGAGCCGGAGGTTTTGGTCACACCGGAAAAAATTAGGAAAATCGATGGGAAACTTTGTTCACTTACATAATCATACACATTATAGTTTGCAGGATGCAGCCTGTACAGTAGAATCACTTATTGAAGCTGCGGTAAAACATGAGCAACCAGCCCTGGCGCTTACAGATCACGGTGTTGTTTATGGTGCTGCCGAATTTTATAAAAAAGCAAAAAAAGCAGGTATAAAACCAATTATAGGAATGGAAGCCTATATTGTTGTTGACGGTTCTCGTTTTGAAAAGGGAGAATCAAATTCTGCTGTTGGAAGAAAAAAATCAAAACATTATAATCATCTGGTATTGCTTGCCAAAGATAATGTCGGGTATAAAAATCTTATTAAGTTATCGTCACTTGGGTTTCAGGAAGGCTTCTATTATCGTCCCAGAATTGATATGGAAATTCTTGAGAAATATAAAGAGGGACTTGTTTGTCTTTCTGCCTGTATAGGCGGCGTTGTTTCGGTTCATCTTATTAATGACGATTACGCAAAAGCAAAAGAAGTTGCCATAAGATTTAAAGAAATGTTTGGTGGTGATTTTTATCTTGAAATGCAAAATCACGGTATGGATCACGATGAAGTAATTCTCCGAGATATGCCGAAACTTGCAAAAGAACTTGATATCAAACTTGTTGCAACAAACGATATTCACTATATAGAAAAAGATCACGCGCTTGCGCATAATATATTACTTCTTCTTGCCGATAAAAAAGGAGAAGATTACAGAAACCTTCGTTACAAAACTGATCAGATTTATTTCAAATCAACTGAAGAAATGAAAGAACTCTTCAAAGAGTATCCTGAGGCAATTACAAATACTTTGGAAGTTGCTGACAAGATAAGCGCAGAAATTTCTTTTGGCGGATTACATTTTCCCGAATTCCCGATTCCTGAAGATAGTCCGGCAACAAATCTTGATGAGTATTTTGAATTACTAGCAAAAGAGGGACTTGAAAAAAGATATCCGGGCGATAAACTTACTCCCGAAATAATTGAAAGATTTGATTTTGAAATCGGGGTAATTCACCAGATGGGATATTCCGGATATTTCCTTATTACGCAGGACTTTATTGTTGCTGCAAAAGATATGGGAATTCCTGTCGGACCAGGAAGGGGTAGTGCAGCTGGTAGTTTGGTGGCTTATGCTTTACGTATTACCAATGTTGATCCGCTTGAATATGATTTGCTGTTTGAGAGATTCCTTAATCCTGCTCGTCAGTCAATGCCCGATATCGATATCGATTTTGCGGACGATCAGCGCGGCGAAGTTATCGATTATGTTAGAGAACGTTATGGTGAAGAAGCTGTTTGTCAGATTGTAACTTTCAATACTTTGTCATCAAAAGCAGTGTTAAAAGATGTTGCCAGAGTTTTGAAAATTCCAATTCCTACGGTTACAAATATTACAAAACATATTCCGTCAAAGTTTGGAAAAGTTTATTCTATAAAAAAATCTCTTGAAGAAGTTCAGGAACTTGCCTGGGTTAAAAATACTGATGACGAATCTATAAAAGATTTGATCAAGTACGGACAAATTCTTGAAGGAATGAACAGAAACAATTCCAAACATGCTGCAGGTGTTGTTATTGCTCCAGGACCTGTAAGTGATTATGTTGGTGTTGCATTTGCAGGCGGATCAAAAGATCTTGTAAGTCAGTTTAATATGAAAGAACTGGAAGCAAGTGCAGGTTTGTTAAAAATGGATTTCCTTGGTTTAAGAACACTTACAATTATTCGAGATTGTATAAAACTGGTTCAAAAGACTAAGGGACTTGAGATAGATCCTGATGAAATTCCTCTTGATGATCAAAAAACATTTGAGCTTTTTTCCAGAGGTCAGACAACGGCTGTGTTCCAGTTTGAATCCCCTCAGATGCGTGAGCATCTGAAAAACCTGAAGCCAACGTGTATCAAAGATTTATCTGCAATGAATGCACTTTATCGTCCGGGCCCAATGGAGTTTATCGGTGATTTTATCGATAGAAAATTTGGTCGTCAGCCGGTTACTTATCTGCACCCGATTCTTGAATCTATTCTGAAAGAAACATTCGGGATTATTGTGTATCAGGAGCAGGTGATTCAGATTGCAAACAAAGTGGCTGGGATGAGTCTTGCCGAAGCAGACATTCTTCGTCGTGCAATGGGTAAAAAAGATTTAAAGGCAATGGCCGAACAGCGGGTAAAGTTTACCAAAGGTGCTGTCGAAAATGGAATTGATAAAAAAATTGCCGAAGATATTTTTGATGCTGTAGATAAATTTGCAAACTACGGATTTAACAAATCGCACGCGGTGGCTTATTCAATTGTAGCTTACCAGACTGCATATCTGAAAGCAAATCATCTGGCTGAATTTCTTGCAGCGAACTTAACAAATGAATATGGTAATACCGATAAGGTTACTTTGTTCCTTGATGATTGCCGAAAACTTAAAGTAGAAGTTCTTTCACCTGATGTTAATAAACCCTCGGTTTATTTTAGTGTTGCTGACGAGAAAATTATTTTCGGAATGTGTGCAATTAAAAATGTTGGTGAAAACGCTGTTGAAGAAATTGTAAAAGTTCGTGAGAAAATTGACAGAGATTTTACCAGTATATATGATCTTTGTGAAAATGTAGATACAAAAATTGTTAATAAGCGTGCGCTTGAAGGACTTGTACTTGCAGGAGCAATGGATTCATTAAAAGGAAACCGTTCGCAAAATCTGGCTGCAATTGAAGAAGCTTTGAGTTACGGAAATAAAGTTCGTCAGGCAAAAGAAGCGCAGGTAGACAGTTTATTTGGTGATGCGGTTGAAGGCTTTGAAATAAAAGAACCGGATCTGCCCGATGTGGAACCCTGGTCAGAAAAAGAGAGACTTGCCAAAGAAAGATTGGTGCTTGGTTTTTATTTATCAGATCATCCGCTTAGAAAATACAGAGCTGAATATAGTTCTTTTGCAACTGTTCATCTTGGTGAACCTGAAACATTTGATGAAGAAAAAGAATTTGTAAGAGCTTGCGGAGTAATAACACATGTAAAAACAAAACTGGATAAATCAGGAAAAACAATGGCGTTTTTCAAAATTGATGATTTCTCCGGATCGTGTGAATGTTTAATGTTTGCAAAAGTTTTTGAAAAGTACGGTCAACATATTACTTCGGAAAATACTGTGATGGTTAAAGGTCGCCCGGAAAGTAGTGGTGACTCTATAAAGATGCACATAGATGAGGCTTATTCATTATCTGAAGCAAAAGATTTGCTGGCTGATAAATTAGCTTTATATGTAGATGAAAAAACTCATTCGGAAAATACTATTAAAGAATTATCTGAAGTTTTTAAATCAAATGAAGGAGATAAACGTCTATATCTCTGTGTAAAAAATAACGGAACGATTAAATCGAGATATTTAATAGATAAATACAAAGTAGACTTAAACAACGATTTTCTTGCCAAAATACAGGAAATTTTGGGAGAAGATTCGTATTATTACCTGACGTAGAATTTATTTTATACAATAAAAGAAGATAGCATGAAAAAAGAAAGGAAAGTTATGGCTGAAAAATGGGCCTTAATTTTGGGAGCGTCAAGTGGTTTTGGCGGCGCTACAGCAATTGAACTTGCTGAAAACGGATACAACATTTTAGGTGTGCACCTTGACAGGCAGGCAACAATGCCTAAAGTGGAGCAGATAAAAAAGAAAATTGAAAAAGCAGGAAGAAAAGCCTGGTTTTTTAATATCAATGCTGCAGATGCTTTAAGAAGAACCGATGTACTGGACGAATTAAAGGAATCTGTTACTGCTAAAAATCCGATGAAAATAAATGTTGTTGTTCATTCATTGGCATTTGGAACGCTTAAACCGTTTATTACAAAATCTTCTAACGACTGTATTTCTAAAGCACAAATGGAAATGACTATGGATGTAATGGCGCATTCACTTGTATATTGGGTGCAGGGATTGGTTCAGAGAGATTTACTTGCAACAAAAGCAAGAGTATTTGGTTTAACCAGTGCCGGCGGTTCAACTATATTTCCTAATTACGGAGCTGTTTCAGCTGCAAAAGCTGCTTTGGAATCTCACATCAGACAACTGGCTGTTGAGCTTGGTGCAATGGGAGTTACGGCAAATGCTTTAATGGCAGGTGTTACAGATACTCCGGCACTTAGAAAAATTCCATCAGCCGTAAAAATGATTGAAGCTGCAAAAATGATGAATCCGGGTGGAAGATTAACAACTCCGGAAGATGTAGCAACAACAATAGTTTCCTTGTGCCAGGCAAATTGTGACTGGATTTCAGGAAATGTAATAGGGGTTGACGGAGCTGAATACGTAGTTAACTTTGTTGGCGAAAAAATATGTAAACCGATACAATAAATTAAATTAACAGGAGATAATTATGGCTGTTAGCACATTTACTGATGCAAATTTTGAAGCAGAAGTTATTAAATCTGATATACCTGTAGTAGTAGACTTTTGGGCAACTTGGTGCGGACCTTGTAAAATGGTTGCTCCAATTATGGACGAATTGGCAACTGAGTTTGACGGAAAAGCAAAAGTTGGAAAGCTTGACGTTGATGCTAATCAGGAAACTGCCATCAAGTACGGAGTAAGAAGTATTCCTACAGTATTAATAATTAAAGATGGTGAAGTTA
>JBGRQB010000082.1:0-17658 GCA_041725875.1 Rhodothermaceae bacterium | reverse complement strand
TTCTCAAGTGAGATTCATTGGTATAGTAATTAATCAAATCGATTTCGGCTTTTGGCTGTACAAAAACAACCTGAATTAAAATATAACCTAAAACAACAATTACAAGGCTTAAACCAGCGTGAACATACCATGGTTCTGATTTTTGTTTCATTTTTCCTCCGGGTAAAAAGACGTTTATTTTAAATTTATATACTTTTCTATCTTTTTAAACTTCTTAGAGCCAATACCTTTTACTTTTCTCAAATCAGAAAGTTTAACGAAAAATCCGTTTTTTTCTCTGTAAGAAATTATGGCATCAGCTGTTTTTGATCCGATTCCTGGCAAACTCATAAGAGTCTTTTTGTTAGCCGTATTTATATTGATGCTTTTCGCGGCTAAAAGTTTACTCTTATTATTCTTATATTTATTATCAGAAACTCTAAGATCTAAAAGTTCATGCTCAGAATCAACATTTTTTTCAACATTTTCCTGCGGATTCACTGTTTCTGAATGGTTGAAAACAGTGTCTGTCTTACTGTAATCATATTCCTTATATTCAACTTCATTATTATTGTCGTAAAGATGAATACCAAAAGAAGCAACTGCGGTAACCAATAAAAATATCAGTACTTTTTTTTCGTGGGCTGTAACTCGCAGTATCTCTTTCAATTTTTTCATTTTTAATCAGGAACCTGAATATTTGGCTGTTTTTGCAATTCTTTAAGCATCTCTTTTTCTTTTGAACTAACTTTTTTCGGAATATGGATATCTATTTTAACAAGCTGATCTCCTGTTCCGTGACCATTAAGGTGTTTTATACCTTTTCCTGTCATTTTCAAATATTTGCCCGGCTGGGTTCCACTTTCAATTTTAAGTTTTGCTCTGCCGCTCAAAGTAGGAATTTCAACTTCGGTTCCCATAACTGCTTCTGGATAGCTTAAAAACAGATCGTAAACAATGTTGTCGCCATCTCTTCTAAAGTATTCGTGAGGTTTTTCATTGAAAATGACAATTATATCGCCCGGCTGACCGCCATTTTTTCCTGCGTGTCCTTCACCGCGCATTGTCATATAGCTGTTATCCATAACGCCTGCAGGTACACTTATTTTAATAGTGGAGTCATCCTGAATGCGTCCTTCACCTTTACAGCTGGTACATTTTTGAGTAATAATTTTTCCCGAACCGTTACAATGGTTACAAGGCTGAATATTTACAAATTGTCCGAATAATGAACGAGATACCTGTTTAATTTCACCGGCTCCCTGACAAGTAGGACATGTCTGGTAAGAATTAGCATCTTTTGCGCCGGTTGCATTACAGGAAGTACATTTTTTATATTTTTTAAGCTTTATTGTTTTTGCAGTACCGTTGGCAATTTCTTCAAGAGTAAGATTAAGAGTAACTTTTAAGTCACTTCCCGGAGTTCCCTGTGCTCTTTGTCTGGAACGAGATGAACCTCTTCCGCCGCCAAAGAAATCATCAAAAATGGAACCTCCGCCTCCGCCAAAAGCTCCTCCGAAGATATCGGAGAAATTGGAGAAAATATCTTCAAAATTAGAATAATTATGATAATCTTGTCCGCCGCGCATTCCCTGATGACCAAAACGATCATATTTAGCTCTTTTTTGAGAATCGCTTAAAACTTCGTAAGCTTCGGCAGCTTCTTTAAATTTTTCTTCTGCTTCTTTATCACCCGGATTTCTGTCAGGATGATACTGCATAGCAAGTTTTCTGTAAGATTTTTTCAGCTCTTCGTCACTTGCGGTTTTTGACACGCCTAATATTTCATAATAATCACGTTTAGCCATTTTTTAGTTTTCCTTTTCTTTTGTTTCTTCTTTTTCTTCCTTTGGCTCCGGTTTAATGACTTCCTGACTAACAATTACTTTTGCGTGTTTAATTACTTTCTCTTTATATGTGTATCCTGCTTCAATTTCTTCAAGTACTGTGTGTGGCGGAACATCTTCAGATGGCTGCTGCATTAAAGCTTCGTGAAGATTAAAATCGAACTGGCTCCCCTTAGCTTCGATCTTTTTAACTTCATGCTCATCCAATACTTTTTTGAAATTATTGAAGACAAGTTTCAAACCTTCTTTTAATCCGTCAATATTCTTTTCATCATCAATGTGAGAAATGGATCTTTCAAGATCGTTAAAAACAGGTAATACGCCCAAAATAAATCTTTCTGAAGCATATTTAACTAAAGAAGACTGTTCCTTTTCAGTTCTTCTTTTATAATTTTCAAACTCAGCGGCTCTTCTGAGCATTGAATCTTTAAGTTCAAGTTTTTCCTGTTCAAGTTCTTCAATTTTTTTTGTTAATTCTTTAGTTTCATTTTTTGAAGATTTCTTTTTACTCTCTTTTTTAGGTTCTTCAGCTGATTTTTCTTCTTTGGCTTCTTCTGTCTGTTCTATCGTTTCTTCAACAATATTTTCATCCATAGCTTTGTTTTGTTCTTTAGCTTCGTCTTTCTTTTTCGTCATCTTAAAATAACCTCTATTTTATATTTCTACATTTTTAATTCTTTTTTAAGGAGTTCAGCTATATAAACAACAGCTGCAATTGTCTGGGAATATTCCATTCTTTTCGGTCCAATTATCCCGACAGTTCCGTGAACATTGCCAATGTTATAAGTCTTTTTTATCATACTGTAATCAGTGAATTTCTGATTATCATTTTCATTACCAATAGAAATTACGGTTTGTTCCGGACTCTTCAGATCATCGTCCATTATATGTATTATGATGTCCTGATTCTCGATAAGTTCAACTACGCTTCTAAATTGTTGCTGATCTTCAAATTCAGGCTGCTTCACAATGTTTGTAGCACCGGTAATAATTGCCTTTTTATGCGAATCTTCAGTAAATATTTTATCAACTGAATCAAAAAATACTCTGATAATCGGATTGTAATCAGGATTATAATCTTTTATTCTGTCAGCAAAGGTTTTTTTGATTTCATCAAAATTTAAACCGCCGAGTCGCTCATTCAGAAATTGCTGTATAAGATAAAGCTTAGTCTCCTGAATTTCACTGTTAAGTTCAAGTGTAATTGTTTTTACCAATCCAGATTTTATTTC
This sequence comes from Rhodothermaceae bacterium, assembly GCA_041725875.1. Classification (GTDB taxonomy): domain Bacteria; phylum Bacteroidota; class Ignavibacteria; order Ignavibacteriales; family Melioribacteraceae; genus JBGRQB01. Next base: position 14,600 of record JBGRQB010000082.1, on the reverse strand, counting down.
AACAATTACCATAATTTTTGATGATGACAATTTTACTATCTGAATTTTTTCCAGAATTGCATTATTTATTTTTGGATAAGTAATGCAGGCCAGCTGATTTGTAATTTTACTGAGCACTGTTGCCGTCAGCTGCAGAATATCATCTGTTTCATCGGCAATATGATCAAATTCTTTAGTAATAATTTTTTTCTGATCATCATTGAGTCTGGAAGGCCCCATAAGCGAATCAACGTAAACTCTGTAACCCAAATCTGTAGGAACTCTGCCTGCAGATGTGTGAGGGTGCTGCAGATAACCGGCTTCTTCAAGATCGGCCATAATATTTCGTATTGTTGCAGCGGAAAGTTGCAAGTCACTTTTTTTTGCAATATTACGAGATCCTACCGGATTAGCAGTTAAAATAAACTGATAAATGATATCACGTAATATAGATTTTTCTCTTTCGCTTAAATTTAGCACTATTTAACAAAACTCTTTTTTTCTTAACCTAATAAAATATTAAAAAAATGAAAAAATTTCCCGGTAAAATATTTACACTGGTTTACGCAGAAACGTTTTTTTCTATTTTATTAAATTTTACAAAGAGCCAAAGAGTGATGATAAATGAAATAAACTCGGCAGCCGGGATGGCACTGTATATTCCCGGATTGCTAAATATTGGGGGTAATATAATAATCAGGATAACAGGAAATATCAGACTTCTTGACAAAGAGGCTATTATTGACTGAACCGGTTTGTGCATTGCGGTAAAATATCCTGAAAAAGTTATATTAATACCATTAAACAAGAATGCCGGCCAGAAGAATGAAACAAAATCCATTGCTATCTCAAATGTTTTTGCATCACTTTCGTGAATAAATATGTTCAAAATCATTTCGGGGGAGAGGTGAAGCAGGATAATTGAAATGAGTCCCAGACAAAATGTTGATAAAACAGCTGTTTTTAAAAATGAACTTATTCTTTCAAATTTTTCAGCACCCAGATTAACACTTATTATCGGATGAAGTGAATCACTTATGCCGTAAGAAATCATAAGTCCGACAAACAAAATATAATTTATCACTGAAAAGGCAGCCACACCTTCTGCTCCAAGTTGCGAGATAACAACATTGTTAAACAGCAGAGTTACAAGGGCAATTGAAGATTCATTAGTAAATTCGGAAAATCCGTTAAAGGATGCCTGTAAAATTTCTTTCCATTCTCCGACTTGCTTTGTGAGTCGGATTTTATTTTTCTTCAAAAAGAAATGACTGGCAAGGAAAACAAGAATAAATATATGAGAAGTTCCTGTTGCTATTGCAGCACCTTTAACGCCATATTCAAACTCTACAATAAGAAGATAATCCAGAATAACATTTATAAGAGCTCCTAAAGCAAACCCGACTGAAGCAAAGACTGGTTTTCCATCTACTCTTATAAAGTATGATAATGCAATACTTACCGGCAAAAAAGGCAAAAAGAGAACAATCCAAGTAAAATATTCTTTTGTTAGCGGAAGCAGAGTTTTGTCAGCACCTAAAAAATCGATTATGGGTGCTCTGAAGATGAAAAGAGCTGCTACTAAAAAAGAGAGAATTACAACTACAGATACAACCGTTTTTGTGAAAACTGCATTTGCCTTGTGAGGTTTTTCTTCACCAAGATATTTTCCTGCTCTTACAGATCCTCCGACAGCCATCATTATTGCTATACTGAAAACCAAAGTTGTAACAGGTATAACAAGATTTACAGCTGCTAATGCTGAAGAACCGACATATTTACCTAAAAACGCACCGTCAATCAGACTGGCAGAAGATGAAATTAATAATCCCATTACCCAGGGAATTGTATAATACAAAAATACAGGAAAAGTTTTACCTGTAAGCATATCAAAGTTGTAATTTTTTAACGCGCTGAAATTCATTATGCACCAAATCCTTTCAGATAACAATCTATAACCAGTTGTGAAGCTTGTTTTGGTGCAATATCGCCATCCTGAATACTGACCCAGGCAGTAAAAATCATTGAATCAAGATTGTTTGCCAGCCATTCCACTGGCATTTTATCACTTAATAATTTTTCATCAATCATTTTTTTTACTAAATCTTTAAGAGCATTTAAGTAAGATTTGTACCGCTCATTTGCTTTTTCATTATCGGTTTTAAGTGGTACATAACTTAAAAACTGAAAACGGGCTCCCAACGGAATAATTAATTCCACAACTTCTTTGAAAATAACTTCAGCTTTTTCCTGTTTATATATAACAGGTTTAACTGATTCTTCAAAAAGTGTTTCCACATTTACAGTCAGCTCGTTTAGCAAATCATTTCTGCATTTAAAATGTCTGAATAGAGTAGCTCTTCCGACTTCTGCTTTTTTTGCCACTTCATCCATAGACGCGGCTGGATTGACTGCAAATAACTCAATTGCAATCCGGGTGATTTTTTCTCTGGTTTTATTCATTACTCAGGTGTGATACTTTTTTGTCTCAATTAAGATGCAAATATATCTCTTTTTACAGAGAAAACAAATTATTGCAAAAACAAAGTTAAATTTGGCTTTTATTGAAGATTTAATTGGGTGTTGTTTCAATTTAAATGAAATTAAAGTTCACTTTAAAGGTTTTTGAGCTTATTTTTGTGTAGTTAAATTTTAAAGAATATGAGGTTAAGGTGGCTACAGATTACAAAGCGGCCGGTGTTGATTTAAAAGCAGGTGAAAATACTGTTGATTTGATCAAAGATCTGGCAAAATCTACGTTTAATAAAAATGTTTTAACCGGAATTGGTCATTTCGGCGCGTTTTACGAACTTGACTTTGCAAAGTATGAAAAACCGGTTCTTGTATCAAGTGTTGATGGTGTTGGAACTAAATTAAAAGTGGCTATTATGGCCGATAAACACGATACTGTTGGTCAGTGTCTGGTAAACCATTGCATAGATGATATAGCTGTTGGCGGAGCAAAACCACTTTATTTTATGGATTATATGGCATTTGGCAAGCTGGTTCCTGAAAAAGCTGCTGCTATTGTAAGCGGATTTGCAAAAGCATGTCGCGAAAATGATATGTCATTAATCGGTGGTGAAACAGCAGAAATGCCGGGAATGTATGCTGATGAAGATTACGATCTTTCAGGTACTATTGTTGGTGTTGTTGATAAAGATAAAGTAATTGATGGTCGTCTTGTACAAAAAGGTGATGTTTTAATCGGCTTTGAATCAAACGGATTACACACAAACGGATATTCACTTGCCAGAAAAGTTCTGTTCCCGAAATTTGATATTAATGATCAGCCGGCCGGACTTGAAATGAACATCGGCGATGAATTGTTAAGAGTTCACAAATCATATTTATCTGTAATTGAAACATTAAAAGAAAAATTTGAGATCCACGCATTTTCACACATCACAGGCGGCGGATTAATAGGAAACACAAAAAGAGTGGTTCCAAAAGATCTTGTTATTGATGTTAACTGGAAAGCCTGGGAAATGCTGCCTATTTTCAAACTTATTCAGGAAACAGGCGAAATAAAAGATGAAGAAATGAGAGATGTATTTAATATTGGTGTAGGTCTGGTTGCCATTGTAAGTAAAAACGATGTTGACGCAGTTATGAACACAGCCGAAGAAATGGGCGAAAAAGCTACGGTTATTGGCGAAATTAAATAATCTTTTTATAGATTTTGTGAGACTTAATATATTCAACTCAAAACGAATGTGTTAGGTCTCGTTTTATTTTAAACAATATTTATATTAGATTGATTTTTGTCTATTAAAAAGAAAGGTAGATTATGAAAACAGTTTTATTAACAGGCGCAAACAGGGGAATTGGCAGAGCAGTTGCACTTGGTTTTGCCGAAAAGGGTTATAAAACTATTCTGCTGGTAAGAGACAGAAAAAACTTAGATAATCTTGATAATGAAATTTCCGATATTGTTTCTTCAAAAGATCTTGAAGCAGATATTTACGAAGTTGATCTGACTGATTCTGAAAAGCTTAAAAACAGAGTGAATGAGATAGTCGGGAAATATCAAAGTATAGATGTTTTAGTTAACAATGCAGGCGTATACAAAGAGGGATCACTTGAAATTCATCCCGAAGAATATAAAAAAGTATTAGAGGTAAATCTTGTTGCACCTTATATAATTCTGCAGGAAGTTGTGGAAAAAATGAAATCACAAAAAAGTGGTTACATTTTTAATGTTTCTTCAAGAGCAGGAAAAATAGGGTTTAGAGGAACCGGGACTTATTCTTCATCTAAGTTCGGACTCTACGGATTAAGCGAATCACTTTATCGCGATTTAACAGTTCTTGGAATTAAAGTAACAACACTTTGTCCATCCTGGGTTGATACTTCAATGGCTCGCGAAGCCGGATGCCCTTTGCAGGCTGAAGATATGATTCAAAAAGATGATATTATGAAAACAATAAATTATTTACTCGATTTATCACCTTCCGCAGTTGTAAAAGAAATTATGATCGAGTGCGGAAAAAATGTTAGTTAACAAAGGAAAAATATGTTCATAGATACACACGCACATCTGTTCTATAAAAATTTTAATGGTGAACTGGATCAGATAGTAGAAAGAGCAATAGAAGCAAATGTAAAATATATGGTTTGTCCCGGAACCGACGTAAAAACCTCCAAGCAGTCAATTGAAATTGCAGAAAAATATCAAAGTGTTTACGCAACAGTCGGGATACATCCTCACGATACAAAAGGATTTACAGGAAAGGAAATTTCCGAATTAAGAAAACTTGCAGATCATAAAAAGGTTGTTGCAATTGGTGAAATAGGATTGGATTACTATTATGATTTCTCGCCAAAAAATCAGCAGATAAAAGCATTTAAAGCACAACTTGATCTGGCAGCAGAGCTTGATCTTCCGGTTGTTATTCACAACAGAGAAGCCAACGAAGATACAATGAATATATTACGGGAATACAAATCAAAAAATCTTAAAGGACAATTACATTGTTACGCCGGCACAATTGAAGATGCCGAAGAATTAATTGAAATGGGTTTTCTGATTTCTTTTACGGGAAATATCACTTTTAAAAAACTGGAAGAGTTAAGAGAAATTTTGAAAACCATTCCGGTAGAAAATTTAATGCTCGAAACCGATTGCCCTTTTATGACTCCGGTTCCTTTCAGAGGAAAAAGAAATGAACCTTCTTACATTCCCTATATTGCTGAAAAAGTAGCTGAAATTCATAATGTAAGTGTTGAAGAAGTTGAGCAGCTTACAACATTTAATGCGCTTAATCTTTTCGGCATTGGAAATGAAATGGAATAATTGAAACAGGAATATAAAATGAAAAAAGTTTTATTGTTAATTGTTGCAGCATTGCTTTTAGCAGGCTGCGGCGGCGAAAAAAAAACAAAGGCACAAAAACCGTTATATGATTTAACTTCCGGGAAAGCTGTTCCGAAATTTTCCGGAGAAAATGCTTATAAGTATGTTGAAGAGCAGGTTGCTTTCGGACCAAGAAATCCGAACTCGCAGGGAGCAAAAATGGCTCTGCAATATTTCAAAAATTTCTTTGAGCAAAACTGCGATAAATTTGAACTTCAAAATTTTATTTACACCGGCTATCAAAATGAAAAACTTGATTTAACAAACATCATTGCAAAATATAAACCGGAAGCAAAAAGAAGAATAATTCTTTGCGCGCATTGGGATACCAGACCAAGAGCAGAGCAGGATAAAAATGAAGCCAACAAACATAAACCAATTCTCGGTGCCAACGACGGCGGAAGCGGAACCGGTGTCTTAATGGAGATTGCCAGAATTTTGAAAGAGAATCCTGTTGATTATGGTGTTGACATAATCTTATTTGACGGTGAAGATTATGGCGAAGCTTCCGATCTTGATAATTTTTGTATCGGTTCAAAATATTTCGGTGCAACAAAAGATCCTTCTTATCAGCCGGTGTTTGCAATTCTACTTGATTTGATTGGCGATATAGATGCAAAATATCCGCAAGATCCGGAGTCAATGTCAAAAGCTCCTGAAGTAGTAAATATGGTATGGAGAATTGCACAAGATATTGGTGCTTCAAGATTTATTTCAGCAACGGGCAGTGGAATATATGACGATCACGTTGCGCTTAACCAAAATGGTATTAAAGCTATAAATATTATTGACAGCGACATTGTCGGAGCTGATTCAGATATTGAAAGAAAAAATTACTGGCACACACAAAACGATACGATGGAAAATATCGACAAAGAAGCTTTACAGCAGGTTGGCGATGTTTTGGTTAAACTGATTTACTCACTAAAATTTAACAGATAATATTATGCAGGATTATAAAAAATTTACAATTACAACCGAGCCTTTTAATCCGGAAGAAATAAGTGATTTGCTTTGGAGTCTGGAGATTGGCGGAATTACCGAGTTTGATAAATGTCTGGCAGTTTTTGTGCCTGTCGACGGAACTGAAAATTTAAATTCAATAAAAGATTTTATGAACTCGCTTGTTGAACAGAATTTAATAAACTCTTTTGAAATAGATGAAGAACTTGTTGAAGACAGAAACTGGAATGAAGAGTTTGAAAAAAATGTAAAAGTTGTTGAAGTAACTGATAAGATAGTAATAAAACCAACCTTCCGTGATTATGAAGAGAAAGAAGGGCAGGTTATTATTAACATAGACCCTAAAATGTCTTTTGGAACTGGCGAACATGAAACCACAAAACTTGTTTTAACTTTACTTGATAAATATATCAGTGGTGGTGAAAAAGTTTTGGATGTAGGCAGCGGAACCGGAGTGCTTGCAATTGGTACTGTTTTGCTTGGCGCAGAAAAAGCGGTTGGTGTTGATTTTGATGAATGGTGTCTGCTGAACGGTAAAGAAAATATTGAGTTAAATAAGGTTGAAGATAAGGTTGAAGTTAGACTCGGAGAGTTAAAAGATATTTCTGAAAATGATTTTGATTTTATTGTTGCCAACATTAACAAACATATTTTAATGGATATAAATTCAGATATAAAAGAAAGAGTTAAAGATAACGGAACCGTAATTTTATCGGGGCTTCTTCACACTGATGAAGAAGATATTGTTAAGCGTTACTCTGAAAGTAATTTTAAAGTTGTTGAAAAAATAAGAATGAACGAATGGATTGCATTGGTTCTGAAAATAAAATAGTTTAAACTAAAACATTCAATTGCGGATGAGTTATGGTGAATAAATTTTATACATCGTTTGATATTGAAAGATTAAAAGATAGTGCACTTGATTCTTACAGAACTCCTTTTCAGGTGGACAGAGACAGAATTATTCATTCTTCCGAGTTTAGAAGATTGCAGGGAAAAACGCAGGTCTTTTTACCCGGAGAATATGATTATTATCGCACACGTCTTACTCACTCAATTGAAGTTTCTCAAATAGGAAGATCTATCTGCAACTTTCTTAAAAAGAGAGAAAAAGAAATTTTTGCAGACGATTATTTTGTTGATCCTGATTTAGTTGAATTTGCATGTCTTAGTCACGATCTCGGAAATCCTCCGTTTGGTCATCCCGGCGAGTTTAAAATTAATGAACTTATGGAGCCATACGGCGGCTATGAAGGTAATGCACAGACTCTCAGATTAATTGCTGAAACATTTTACAAGATGGATGATTCAAGAAGAGGAATGAATCCCACAAGAGCATCCATTGATAGTCTGTTAAAATATAAAGCATTTCACTCGCAATTTGATCCGACTCCGAAACATCATTTTATTTACGATTCACAAAAAGAATTTATCGATTTTGTTTTTGGCGGAAGAGAGCTTCCGGCAGAATTAAATGATCCTGAAAAGATAAATAACTTTAAAAGTATTGAATGTCAGATAATGGACTGGGCTGATGATACTGCGTATTCTATTAATGATCTTGCAGATGGAATGTCTTGCGGATTTATCAATGGTGATAAGGTAGAATATTGGGCACACAAAAATGAAAATTCATTTTCCGAAAACCAGAAAAAATATCTTGAGGAATTAATCTCCTGGTTCAGAAAAGGTTCTTACAAAAGAAAATTTTCTGCGCAGGTTGGTGAATTTATTGCTGCCTGTTCACTTGAAAAACGAGAGACATTTTTGGATGATGCCACCAACAGATATAAATATAAAATGAATATTTCACCCAAAGTAAAAGAAAAGGTGAAATTGTATAAAAGAATTTCCGTGGAACTGGTTTTTAAAACCGCTCAGTTACATCAGATTGAATTTAAAGGTAACGGAATTCTGGAAAAGATATTTAATGTTTTAATAAAGAACTACATAACGAATAAGAATTCACCTGAAGGTAAGGTAAGACTTCTTCCTGATTTTACCGACAGACTTTTACGCAGCACAAAAGAAGATCAGCTTAAAGCAAGAATAATTTGCGATTACATTTCCGGTATGACAGATTCTTACGCACTTAGAATTTATAAACGTCTGTTCGATCCTGATTATTCATCAATTGCAGATCTTTTGTAGTTTAATATTGTAGATGATTAGTAAAATAAAAGAAATGAAAACCCCGGTCATCCGGGGTTTTTATTTAATTAAACTTTGTTAATGTTTTTCGTTCCAGATCTGCAATGGCAAGTTTGTAATTTATAAGTGCGGAAAGATTGGAAAGTTTTGCTTGAGTTAATTTTGACTGAACCATTGAAAGATCAAAGCTGGTAATTTTTCCTACTTTAAATCTTTCAAGACTTATCTTATAACTTTTTTCAGCAAGCATTACAGATTTTTTTAATACTTCAACACTTGCTTCTGCAGATTTTATACGATTTATAATTGCTTTAATTTCTTTTGTAACACCCACCTGAGCATCAAGATATCTTTCTTTGGAAATATTAAACTGAGCAGTTGCAGCTTCAACTTCGCGTGAGTTTTTTCCCCAGTCAAGAATTGGAACCGACATTGTTAACTGAGCAGTCCTGCTGTCGTCCATATCAGAAAGTATATCGCCAAACTTTTCATCAAATTTGTTTAACCCGTAACTTGCAGTTAAATTAAATTTAATTCTCTTTTTAGAAGAAGTTTCTTCAACAGAAAGTTCTTTTAATTCCATATCATCCTGAGCATCAAGAATATCACTTCTTTTTTCAAGCGCCATTCTTAAAGCTTTATCCGAATCAACATTTATTTTTTCAAAAGTAATATCAGCCTTTAAAACTATCTCTTCCGATAAAGGAATTCCAACTAAATGTTTGAAATTATTTTTTGCATTTTCAAATGCACTCTGTGCATCAAACAATTGGTTTTTACTTTCGGCCAAAGTTATTTCCTGTTGAAGCATTTCATCCTCAGGCGTTAGTCCGGCCATATATTTATTTTTTGCTGTTTTATATTGCTCATCATTTTGGTTTACACTTTCTTCGGCAATATGCATTTGTCGTTCACTTTTATAAAGATCATAAAAAGATTGAGTAACAGTGTAAATTAAATTAAACTCGGAGCGTGTAAACTGACGCGATGATTTAAACTCATTTATCTCAGCTCTTCTTAAAGAAGCTGCACGTGAGTTAAAATCAAAAATCGGCTGCTTCAAAAATACTCTTACATCAGAATAAAAATCTTTTGTACTTGTTAAATTATTTTGCTGATCGCGCCAGCTTAATGTACCGTCGAGGGAAATTGTTGTGTTTGTATAAACGATTGGCTGAGTGATTGAAAGAGCCCCTTCCATTTTGGTAGATTCATATTTGAAGTACTGATCTTTTTGTGTTGTTGTGTTAAATTCATTTCTCAATCTTCTGCTGTACTGAGGAAGTGTAAAGTTCATATTTATTGAAGTAAGCAGACCAAGTTTTTGTGCTTCCAGACTTTTACGCGAGCTTTCCAGATTATATTTTGCGGTTTTAAAACTAAAGCTGTTATCAAAAGCAATTTCTATTGCGTTATCAAGAGTGAGTGCCCTTTGAGCAAACAGTGAAGTAAAAAACAGAATGAGTAACAGGAGAATTTTTGTTTTCATAATTCCTCTTTATTTTTTAGCCTATTCATACCTTAGTGATTCTATCGGATCTTTTTCAGCAGCTTTTTTTGCCGGATAACTGCCAAAACCAACTCCGGTTCCAACTGCAACAATAAATGCCAATATTACTGAGTAGGGGGTGATTATTGTTCGCCATTCTGCATAAGTCGTAATAACCGATGTAAGAATAAATCCGATAATTAAACCAATCACACCACCAAGTATACTTATAATTAATGCTTCATACAAGAACTGAGCAAGTATATCTTTTTTAGTTGCACCAACTGCTCGTCTTATTCCAATTTCTCTTGTCCGTTCCAAAATAGTTGCCAGCATAATATTCATAATGCCGATACCGCCTACCAGTAATGAGATACCGGCAATAGCACCCATTACAATGTTAAAAATTCTCTGGGTCTTTTGTTTTTGTGCAATAATTTCTTCAGGAACAATTACATCAAAATCGGGAGTGTTAAAATGTTTTCTGTTTAAAATTCTCTTTATAAGAGCTGCTGATTCAACAATATATTTATCGTCTTTAATTTTTACTGTTAGTTTGTTGATGTTTCTGCGGTCAATAATATTTGCAGATTTTTCATCTCTGAAAAAGAAAAAGCCGCCGCTGTTTTGGTTGTTTTCCGTTATCTCAATTTTATTATTAATTACAGAAAGGGGGATGTAAATTTCAGAATTAAAATTTTGAGCACCAAGCTGCTTAATGTTTGCTGCAGAGTTTTTAGATTCTGTAACACCAATTATTCTGAACCAGAAATCTCCGATTTTTATCTGCTTGTTAAGTGCAGATTCGAATTTAAAAAACTCTCTTTTTATATCAGGACCAATAACACACACATTACTAAAACTTTTCAGGTGATGTTCTTTGAAAAATTTTCCTTCCTTAATTTTTGTATTAAAAGTTGATGTGTAATTGGAAGTGGTTCCGACAATTTTAAGTTTTTTAACTTTTGCTTTATAGGTAACATTAAAGAAACCCTCTTTTTGCGGAGTTATATCATCAACATAAGGATTAATTTTTCTTATCGATTTTGCATCGTCAAGTGTAAGTCCGGTTGAAAAAGAAGGCGCACCGCTTTGTGCGGATTTATTCTGGTTACTTTTTATTATAATATTGTTTGTTCCAAGTAATTCAATCTGTTCAAGAGATTCCTGACGGGCTCCTTCACCAATTGAAAGCATTGCAATTACAGATGCAACACCAAACACAATACCAAGCATTGTAAGAGCTGTTTTAAGTTTGTTTGATTTAAGCTCAAGTAATCCGATAAAAAAAGATTCTTTATGATTCATATTATTTCCCGTTTGTCGGTAGTGATACACCTGAGTTACCTGATGCATCTGCTTCTTCGTTAAGTTCATCAGGGTTTCTTAATGCAACAATTTCTTCGTCATCAAGACCTTTAGTAATTATCACATAATCTTCACTTTTTTCACCAAGCTCAACAAACCTTTCTTCAAAAGAAGAACCGTTTTTCACAAACACAAAATGTTTTCCTTCTTTTTCAAAAACAGCTTCCTGCGGAACATAAATAGTATTTGGTACTTCGTTTATTATAATTTTATTACTTGTTGACATACCCGGCTTAAGCAGTTCAGATTGACCTTTAATATCAACAAGAATATCAAAAACTTTTATGCTCGAATTTCTGTTTTTTCTTTTTCCCAGACGAGCAACATTACCAACAATTCCGGTAAAGGAAGTATCTCTGAACGCATCAAGTGTTACGATTACTTTTTGTCCCTGCTTGATTTTACTAACGTCAACTTCATTAACTGCTGTTTTACTTTCCATTTTAGAAAGATCGGGAAGTTTTATTATTCCTTGTCCTGACCATGGAGAATCACCCACGGAAAATTTTGAATTGGTACTCCAGTTATGTTCATAAACAATGAGTCCCTCATTACTTGCGGAAATGCTGAGTTTATCAACGTCTTTTTGAGCTTCGGCAAGATTATCCTCTTTTTGTGAAATTTCAATATTCATCTTGTCGAGTTCAGATTTTCTGATGATGATTTTTGACTCATAATCTTCGAGAGTTTGAATGTAGCTCAGACTATCTTTAGTGTGTTGCAGTTTTGCTTTTTGCTGCTCTGCCTTTGCTTCAAATCTCATTTGTGTTAAATTCAGCTTAGATAATTCATAACTCAACTCGGCACTTTTAAGTGTAGATTCCTGTTGAGCTGCATTCGACTTCTGGTTTGCAATCAGTTTTAACTTTTCAGATTTGCCCAGATCAAGCTGAGATTTTGCTTCCTTTAATTTTGTAAGTGCTTCTGACGGATCAAATTTCAGAACAACATCACCTGTTTTTACGTAAGTTCCTTCAGGAATCATATAAGTGATTTTTAATTGTCCGCGCACCCTGGGCGCTGAAATAACAGCTGATTTTTTAGCTTTTATTTCACCACTTTCAGTAATTGAGATCTGGAAATCCGATTTATTGACAGTAAAAGTCGGAATTGTAGAATCCATAGATCCAAAATTATTAACAAAACTAAACAACAGAAAACTTGGAATTAACAGAACTGCTCCAAATACATATCTGTTGCGTAAAAATTTAGGCATTTTGGGATGTCCCAAAATTGAATCGAGTTTTTGTAGTGCAAGTTTAGTCTTAGACATAATTATTCACAAGTATATTCTAGTTAACAGATATAAGACGGTATCTTTCGCGGAAATGTTCCTGTTTTATTGATTTTGTCTTATATATAAGGAATATTTCCGATAATTTGCGTTTGAATATATCGAAAATCCGATAAACAATTCCAGTTAAAACTAAATACCTTTTAAATTTTTTCGGAACTTATTACGAAACCTTTCGTCTTAACTCGCAATTACGAAGATTGTCGTATTTGAGGAAATGATGAAATCGAAAAAAATAAAACCAACTGAAAGTGAAATTGAAATATTAAAGATCTTGTGGGATAAAGAATCTGCAACGGTAAAAGAAGTAAATGAAATTTTGAATAAGATAAAGCCGGTCGGGTACACAACAACTTTGAAGTTAATGCAAATTATGCACGAAAAAGGCATTTTAAGCAGAACACAATCGGGAAGAAGTCATATTTACACACCGGAAATAGAAGAGAAAGAAACCAGAAAGTTTATGATGAACAAGTTAATGGACACACTTTTTGGCGGATCAGCAAAAGAAATGGTTATGCAGGCGCTTGGAAATCATAAGCCGAGTAAAGAAGAATTGGATGAAATTCGTTCATTAATTGACAAAATGGAAAAGGAATAAAATGGATTTTATCAGTAAAATATTTACACCTGAAATGGTAAATGCACTTGGCTGGACTCTTATCCATTCTCTTTGGCAAGGAGCGGTTGTTGCTGTTGTTTTAGCTGTTATTTTATTCCTTTTGCAAAAAAGATCGGCAGCAATAAGATATTCAATTTCTTTTACCGGACTCGTACTGATTTTTTGTCTGTCACTTCTGACTTTTAAACTGGAATACAATCCGATTAATGTTCCCGGAGTTGAAGTAATTGAAAAATCAAAAGAGATTTTACCCGGATTTGTAGTTGAAAACAATCTTGGCAGCAAAGATGAAACTTTTATGCAAAACTTTGCAGATATCGATTTTCAGCAAGTCTTTCCACTAATTGTCACAATTTGGCTAGTAGGTTTTATTGCATTGCTCATTAAGTATTTAGGCGGAATTGTTTATACAAAACAGCTTAAAACATATAAAACTATTGAATGTGAAATTTTCTGGCAGGAAAAAGTTAATGAGTTGAAAGAAATGATTTCGCTCGATAAAAAGATCAAAATACTTGAATCTGCAATTGTGAAAATTCCGATGGTAATTGGTTATTTCAAGCCGGTTATTTTAATTCCGCTCGGTACTTTTACATCTTTGCCAGCCCAACAAATTGAAGCAATAATATTGCACGAACTTGCTCATATCAAAAACAGAGATTATTTAATAAATCTGTTTCAAAAGTTTCTTGAAACTCTGTTTTTCTTTAATCCCGCAATCTGGTGGATTTCATCAGTCATCAACAACGAAAGAGAATATTGCTGTGATGATACAGTTATAAATGTCACAAACAATCCTGTTACACTAGCAAGAGCTTTGGGTAATATTCATATAGTAAATAAACCAGGATTTGCACATGCGCTAATGTTAACCGGAAATAAAAATAAATTATTGGGGAGGATCAAAAGGATGAACTCAGGTACAAAATTAAAATCGACATTGTTTGATAGTTTATTAATCGGGCTAATACTTCTGGTAGCCGTTGTTTCAACAACAGCTTACGGAAATGAAACAAAGAGCAAAATTACAGATTCAATAACAATAACCTCTGATTCCGGAGTAAAAACTTATTTCTTTTTCAAAAAGGTTGACGGTGATAAAAAAGAATTTGAAGTTAAAATGAAGGATGGAGAGATTCTGACAGTAAAACTGGACGGAAAAAAACTTTCAACAGGCAGAATAGATGATCTAAAATACTTAATTGAAGATGAAATTGATGAAATCAATTCAGGAAGGAAAAAAACAAAAAAATATCGTTATAAAGTAATGGGAGAAGAATTTGATTTTAACTTCTCACCGGAGTTTGATTTCGACTTTGACTTTGACTTCGATTTTGATTTCGGCAACATGTTTAATTTTGATGAAGAAAGCTTCAAT
>JBGRQB010000081.1:0-17640 GCA_041725875.1 Rhodothermaceae bacterium | reverse complement strand
CTGTTTTTTCCTTTCATCGATTGTTTTGTTTCATACCAAATATTCCCGAGTGTCCCGGATTTTCCGGCATATTCTGCTTCGATCTTTCCTTCAAATAATTTTTCACTTCCATAAAAATCTGATTCCTGAACTGCAATTACTTCTGCTTTATAAGATCTGATTCCCTTTAATTTTTCTTTTGCCTTATTTAGCACTTCAACAGCACCGGGAGCTGTTCCGTCAATTGCAACAGTATCAATAGGAATTTCTTTTGTCCCGCAGGCTGTCAGAAACACAGCTATTGCAAAAACAATTATATTTTTTTTCATCATAGTCCTTTTAAGTTAAAATTTCATAAAACACTTAACATTCCCCCCATATGCGGAGTCTGGTTACTTCTTTAATTTCATTTGCTATTCGCTTTTGTTAATTTTTGAAATAATTTCTTTCAGTTCTGCAACAACTTCATTCGGATCACCAGATGAACCTGTTGACATATATTTCACATTCCCGTCTCTGCCGATTATTATTTTTGTGGGCAGACCTTCAATTTGATATTTTTCAACTACTTCACTATTAAGGTCCAGCAAAACATGAAACTGATAATTATTCTTCTTCAGAATAGTTTTTATATCGTTTATCAAAACATCCTGCTCAAGATCTTCCCAGGTATCGATAAACAAAAATTTGACATCGATATTTTTATTTTTGAAATAATTTTGAGCTTCTTTCATTGCCGGAAATGATGCGATACAAGGTGTACACCAGGTTGCCCAGAAATCCAGTACAATAATCTGATCTTTATAGTCAGATAGTGATACTTTCCTTCCTTCCAAATCAGGTAATGTGAAGTTATGTGCATGATAGTTTTTGTATCCGTCACTGTTTGATTTATAATCTGACTGCGCAAAAGCAATACTTATTAACAGAATTGCAATTGTTTTTAATTTCCAAATCATACTTTCACCTAAAAATTGTTGTAAGCTTCCAATACCGCCCGAAAAATCGGGCGGTTTTAGTATTCATAGTTTCTACTATAGGGAGAGTTAAAAAATTAAATTTGAGCCTATACTTATTGACCTTCCTCTCAGAGGACCGCTATTCATAACTGTCTGTTTGTTGAAAAGATTCATAATATCCACAAAGAGAACTAAGTTATCGAGGAGTGAAACATTTCCGCGTAAATTCCATTTTCCATATCCGTCGAACTCTTTGTATTCCCGCTTAGCTGGTTGTCCTGGATTTTCAGTTCGGAATCTCGTCTCACCGATATAATCACTTTGTGTAACTTTACCAAGATGATAATATTCTAATGTCAGACTGCCAGATTTACCTGCTCCTCCAAACAATGCAGGGAAATAATATGTTAAAGAGGATGTAAATGTTGAGTAAGGGATGCCTAATATTCTGGCTCCGGTGTATATATTTGGAGACATTCCATTAGCAGCTTCTTCTTTTGTAGGAAATCCGTTTCCGTAAACACTTGTATTGCTTGTATATGCAGTGCTTAATAAAAATCTGTCATATTGAAATTTTGCAGAAAGTTCCAGTCCGTAATTTTCTACTTCCTTAAAATTTGCATACTGAAATTTCATCTTTCCATCATCAGTTAATCCCAACATTTTGAAATTAATCATATCTTCAACTAACTGATCATAGTAAGTAATGCCAACTGTTAAATATGTTGAAAGATAAACATCAGCGCCTGCTTCCCATCCTTTTTGCACCTGAGGTTTTAGATCAGGGTTTGCAAGTTGTAAAGTGTATTGAGTTTCTTGTCTTACTTTTGATAAAGGATCAGGTGCCTGTGTAGATTTTCCCCAGGAAGCTCTTGGTTTAACAATAAGATCATCCATTTCAAGTACGTATGCAACTCCGAACCTTGGCATTGACACCCAGCCAACATCATCCCCATAACCGGCATTTTGCTCTGTTCTGAAACCAATAGTAAAATTCAGGTTTTCATTTATCCCTACCACTGTCTCAGCAAAAAATGCTTTTGTAAAACCCTCCTTAAGTGTTGTTGAACCGGCAGGTGACTCTGCAAAATCGTTACTCACTTCTGATGGCGGGTTAGCATAGTGTATAGTATAACTTTTAAGATCATTTTTACTGTAATCAAAACCAGCGGTCAGATCCAAATTAATAACATTGGAAACTTTAGAATCATAGTTAATAAAATATTTAAAGTTCGTCATTTCTGAACCATAACTATTTTCCAAATAATAATCTTTTTCTGTCATAAAATCTTTCATCGGACTAAATCCCATATTTTCACCATCAAATCTTGAATGGTTAATTAGGAATTTATGATACAAGTTATTTGTAATAACATGTGTAGCATTTAATCCAGCAATTGTTGTTTTGTTACTGTTTCTATCATCCCGAAGTGGATATGTAGGATAGGTTTCCCAGTTCTTCCATTGTTGTTTTTCTGCAATACGTTTTATAGTTTCCGGATCATTTGTTCCAAATTCAGATTTGCTGTGCTGAAATTTAAAATCAAGTTTTACATCACTAAAAGAAGCATATAAACCAACAAAGGCGCTCCAGATTTTTTCATCAATTCCATTATTTTTTTTGAATCTTCCTGCCGGATTAAAATTATGATTTAAACTGACATTATAACCGTAATCACTATTACCACCGTTAATTCCAATTGAGTGTTCCTGGTTTACTTTACTTTCATCGTGATAATCACTTTCAAGAATGGAAATTCTGCTTCTTAAACTTACCTGCATTTTTCCAAAACCAGATTTGGTAAAAATTTGTATAATACCTCCCGAAGCTCCTGCACCATACAAAGTTGTTGCCATAGGTCCACGGATTATTTCAATTTTTTCAATTTGATTCGGATCTAGAAAATCTAACGCTTTATCATTTGTAACCTCAACTCCATCCAGTAAAACCTTAACTCCGCTTGCACCTGAACCGGAACCTAAGGTTGCCACTCCTCTGACATTGTTTGTTGAGATAGGGTTAGTTGTTGCTTTACCTGTTTTAGATCCGGTGTCAGATCCGTCAGTCGGAATTACACCTGGTATTACTTTTAGAATATCATTCAGGCTGGAAACATCTCTGTTTTCAAGTTCTTTGCCGGTAATTATTGTAATTGGATTTGCACTTTCTTTAATTTTTCTTTCCGCCATTGATCCTGTTACAACTAATTCATCAAGATTTACCAGTGACGGTTGAAGTTCGAAATTGACTTCAACAATTTTGTTTTTAACTATCTTAATTTTTTCTGTAATCGACTTATAACCGATATATGAAATTTTTAATTTATACTCTCCCACAGGAATTTTATTAATCTGAAACTTCCCGTCAAACCCGGTAGATGACCCAAGCTCTGTTCCTTCAAGAATAACATTTGCCCCAAAAATTAACTCTCCGGTTACCTTGTCTTTTATTTTCCCCCGTACCGCGCCAACTTCGTTTATCACATTTTTTTTATTAGTCTTAATCGACACAGCTTTTCTTATAACAACAATCTGATTGTTGATCCTGTTAAATACAAGATTGCAGGCAGCTGAAACAGCCTCAAGAACCTCATACAATGATTCCCCGTCAATATCTAAAGTAAGTCTTTTTTCAAGAGGAATTTCATCTTCGGTATAGCTAAACTTAAACTGTGTTTTGTTTTCAATCTCATTCAAAACTTCAAGCAGGGTCATATCTTTAACACTAATGTCAACATTAACTTCAATCAGTCTCTGACCCTGTATACTCCCGCTAGCAAACAACAAATTGATTGTCATAACCTGCATAAGCATTATTAATGTTGAATAAAAAAATACCATTTTAATTTTCCGAAAAATATTTTTTTTCATATCTTAAACCTGTACTTTTGAACAATTCGTAAAAACCGCTAAAATTCGCTTAGCATCCAGCGGATTGTTTAATTACAGAGCCATAGCAATCTCGCACATTGCCGTGGCTTTTTTAATCCCACACTACAATTACTCTCCTATTTTGTTAGTTTTACTTGTTATTATAAAAAATCACCTCAATGTTTTTTTCACCATAAACTTTATAATCTAATCCGGTTAAATTGCTGATTACTTTAAGAATTGTACGGAAAGAATCCTTATTGAAATTTGTTGTTATTTTATATTCTGAAAATGAGTGATCGGTTAAAGTAAATTTGATTCCGAAATTTCGTCCAAGTACTTTTAATATATTTCCAAGTTTTTCATTCTTGAAAATAAAGTTGTTGTCCTTCCACCCGGTTGTTGTTAAGGGAGTAAACTTGCCTAGTTCCATAGTTTTTTCTTTTTTGTCAAAATACACAATTTCATCCGGGTAAAGGACAACTTTCTTACTCAGAGGAAAATTTTCGTCAGACACTTCTACTTTTCCTTCCAGCAAAGAGACTTCAATATTATTTTCATCAGGGAAAGATTTAACATTAAAAACGGTTCCTAAAACTTTAGTTTGAATATCTCCGGTACGAACAATAAAAGGGAGTTTTTTGTTACTTTTAACTTCAAAATAAGCTTCGCCCGAAAGATAAACTATCCGGTTTTTTATCCCGAAATCTTTAGAGTATTTTAACTCACTGGCAGCATTAATTACAACATTAGTTCCTTCATTGAGTCTGAGTTTTATTTTTTGACCGGCAATTGTTTTTGAAGAAATCATTTCATCAAAATCAGAGAAGTTGGTTTGATTTGTAATTTTTGTCAGAATACCTGTAGCAATCAACATAATAAAAATCACAGATGCAGCGGCCCAGATATATTTTCTTTTTCTGAAGTTTGAAACTTTTCTGGCAGTACCAAATTGTTCATCATCTGTTTCTATTTTTTCATTTAATATGCTTTGGCAGCACAAACGATTAAAAAGAGATTCATCTCTTTCTTTGCCTGATAAATCGTACTGCTGCTTAATTAGCTGAAATTCATTTTTATATTTATCTTCACCAAGAAACTTATCGAACTCAGATTTTTCTTCTGCCGAAATTTCATTGGTAAGTAATTTTGCTGCAAGGATGTAAAATTTTTCGTCCATAATTTCTCAACATAAATTCAAATAAAATGTATCTGTATTATCGTAACTAACTACGAATATAACTATGCTTCTATACTATAGACAATAAAATATTAACTGATCTGCTACTGCTTGGAAAAAAAATTAAAAATAATTTAAAATTCCTATCAGCCAGAATAAAAGATGCGGATACTCTGCGGATAAATATTTTGTGGCTTTAACCATATGGTTTTGAACTGTATAAACCGAAATTGATAAAATTTCAGCAATTTCTTTGTAGGTGAATCCTTCAATTCTACTTAACTTAAAAACTAATCGCATCTTCTCAGGAAGTTTTTCAAGGATAATATTTATTTCTTCTTTTAATTCTTCATACCTGAAAAAATCATCTGTCCGTAAAACGGAAACTGTCCCATTTCTATCAACAACTTCAATGTCATCGTAAATGTTATTTTCTTTTTTCAGGTAGTTTAATGACTGGTTTTTAACTGCCGTGAATAAATATGCTTTAAGACTGGTTTTTATTTCCAGCTCTCCCCGCTTAAGCCAGATATTTAAAAATACATCTGAAACAGCTTCTTCAGCTAAAAAAGCATTGTTCAGAAATTTGTTTGAAAAATCACAAAGTCCCTGAAAATATTTATCAAATAAAGAATCAAGAGCATTTCTGTTGTCTTGCTTTATCTTTTTCAATAATTCTTCATCAATATTTTTTTTTGCCAGTCTCATCTTCTCAAATTAGATTGCAATTAATAATTGTTACTAATATATAATTTTTTTTAATCTAAATGGAAGCTCATTATTTTTTATTGGCTCTGTTTCGGGAATTGTTTTTCGTTAAACGTAAAGAAAAGTTTTGGTTTTGAGGTTGATTGAAAAGGACTTTTTTAAAATTACATCTTTTTATAGATTGTAATTCCCTTTTCATCTATATGTTTTTTAAGCTCCGGGTTTTCAATATTATTATAATTGATTACATCAAAAAAATAAGGCAGAGGTGAGTCTTCATTGAGTATGTCAACTATTTTTAGAACTATTTCGTGAGGTATGTATTTCCCTTTCACCGCAATATCAATGTCTGAAGAAACTTTCTGGTTTCCCATTGCTCTTGAACCAAAAATTATTACTTCTTCAACTTCTGTAAATTTTGTTGTGACTTCTTTTATATATTTTAATTCTTTTTCTTTGAGTCCAAAATTCATTTTTTTAATTCAGCAGTTAAATATTCATCTAATCTTTTTAATAAGGGATAATAATTTTTCTTTATTTTCTCTAATATTTGTTCAGCTGTAGTTTCATCATAGGTGTGAACAGTCAAATTTCTATCTGCTAAAGCTTCTATCCACACCTCTCCATTTGATATAATATTAGCTTGAAAAGCTTGTTTAATTGTATCTCTTGGACTGTTTATAATAAATCCCTGACTCTCCAGGTAGTCTTTCATAACTTTCCAAGATAGTTCGAATGACATCTTAAAAAATTGAATTAATCCAGCACGTTCAATTTCTGTATACTCTTCTTGCTTAGTATATGTATCCAAAAGATCAAATGACTTCTTGAAGTTTTGATATCTTTGTTTCCATCTAATATCTTTTTGGTTCATTTCAGTTAATGGTTAATTAGAAATAACGAAAATTACAATTTGAGGAATTTAATAACAATTTATATTTATAATCATTAAAACCATACTAGACTCCTCTTTAACAAAAAAAAGATATCTCATAAATATCACAGTTCAAAATTTAACATACCTCCCAAACATTTAATCAATTACTCTTCACTTGTAAAATAAATTCTTGACTCTCAAATTTATATGTATTACTTTCGTAGAGTAATATTTTTTTTATAATCGAATACTAATAACCGGAATAGATATGAAGTTACTACAAAGATCTGAAGAAATTGTTTTGATGGCTATATGGAAACTACAGGGAAATGCTTACGGAATTTCTATCAGAGATGAAATTTTTAAAATGACCGGAATAGAATGGTCAATTGGAGCAGTCTACGCTCCCCTTCACAGAATTGAAAAAAAGGGATTGGTAAAAACCTCAAAGGGAGATCCGGTTGCTGAAAGAGGCGGACGCAGCAAAGTTTATTATGAAATCACAAAACAAGGAAGAAACGCATTAATAGAAATTCAAAAGATAAATGAATCGCTGTGGGACAATGTTCCCCACCTTGGATTTGAGGATTAATGAATTACGTAAATAAACATATACTTTAGCGACTCGCTTTTTGGTTACTTTCTAAATTGATCAACAAGGAGATCCGCTATGCAGTTCTTGGTGATTTTGAAGAATTGTTTGAAAAGAAATATTCCAGTCAAGGATATGTTAAGGCAGTTTTATGGCTGTGGTTACAAGTTGTAAAATCTTCACCTAATTTTATTACTGACAAAATCTACTGGGGGGTAGTTATGTTCAGAAATTATTTCAAAATATCATATCGAAATATGATAAGACACAAAACGTATTCAATTATTAATATACTTGGCCTTGCCATCGGAATGGCGGCTTGCATAATTATTGGAACATATCTTTTATCTGAAATAAGTTTTGATAAATTTCACAAAAACTATGATAGAATATACCGCGTAACTACTTTTCTGGATTTTGGATCAAACCCGGTTCATCTTGCATCTAGCAACTACCCTGCTGCCGCTGAATTAAAAGAGAGATACCCGGAAGTAGTTGATGCAGTCAGATTCAGAAAAGTTCACCAGAATGTTCTGATTGAAAATTCAGACAAACATATTTCGCAAAGCGGATTTGTATATGCTGATCAATCTGTGTTTAACATTTTTTCATTCCCTTTATTAAAAGGTGATCCTGAAACTGCACTTAAAGATCCCTACTCAATTGTACTAACTGAAGATATTGCAGAAAAAATGTTTGGTGATAAAGATCCGCTTGGAAAATTTATCACAGTTAATGAAAGCAGTAAATTCAAAATTACCGGAATAGTAAAAAATCCTCCGTTTCATTCTCATATTAAGTTTTCGATGTTAGCTTCCTTTGTAACTTTAAAGGATATAGTTGGAGATCTATATGAAAAATGGTTAATCGATTTTCAAAATTTCACTTACTTATTGTTGCAGGATAATAATTCAGAAGATTTGCTTCAGACTAAACTTCCGGATCTGGTTGAAGAAAAAATCGGGAAATTGTTAAACCATGTTTCTGCCAGGCTTGAACTCAAATTAGAACCGCTAAGTGAAATATATTTGAACTCCTCTTATGTTAGCCAATTTTCGATAACCGGAAACATAGATTACATCTATATTTTTTCCGCTATCGCTTTACTGATTTTGCTGATTGCCTGTGTGAATTTTATGAATCTCTCTACTGCCAGATCAATAACCCGCACCTTGGAAATCGGTTTGAGAAAAGTCCATGGCGCAAATAAAAGCCAGTTAATTTTTCAATTTGTTGGCGAATCATTCCTCTATTCAATACTGTCTCTACTTTTAGCCTGTCTACTTCTTCCCATTTTATGGCCAATAGTATTTGAATTTTCAGGATTAAACTTTTCGATGTTACTGGATAACTTAACCGATAAAATATTGATTGGTTTATCCCTTGTTGTGTTTGTAGGGATTATGGCTGGTTTGTATCCGGCAATTTATTTATCTGGTAAAAAACTGACTGATTCTCTGCAGTCAAAAACAGGTGATCATAAATCGAAACAGTTTAGAAAAATTCTTGTGATAACACAATTTGTTATTTCAATTGGATTAATTGGCAGCACAGGAATTATTAAAGACCAGCTTGAATTTGTTAACTCTAAAAATCTTGGGTTCCAAAAAGAAAATATTTTAGTAGTGCCTGTAGAAAATGAAACATTAAGAAACAACGCAACAAGTATAAAAGCAGAACTGCTGAAATACCCTGATATACTTAGTGTTGCTACTTCGCAAGCTGTTCCGGGTGCCGGAGGATACAGAGAAAATGTTTTTCAGCCGGAAGACAGAACCATAAAAGAATCTGTAAGATGTGCAGCAAATAATATAGATATCGATTTTATTAAAACACTAAAACTGGAAATAGTAGAAGGACGAAATTTTTCAACAGAACTCCCTTCTGATAAATCAAGTTCTATAATCGTAAATGAAACACTGGTAAAAAAACTTGGCTGGGAAAACCCTGTCGGCAAAACAATTACAGAACTTGATGACAGACAAATAGAAAAAACAATAATAGGAGTTGTTAAAGATTATCATTTTCATCCCTTAACTCAGGAAATTTTGCCTTTAATAATTGAAAATGAAGAGAGTAAAACTAAAGCCTATATTATTAATGTATCAATGACAAATTTCTCTGAGACATTAAAAACAATAGAAAATATCCTTAAAGATAAAACCAGCAAAAAAGAATTTGATTATTATTTTTTAGATGAAGTATTTAACAACCATTTTAGTTCTGTCCAAAAAATAGATCAAATGTTTTCATACTTTACCTTTTTAGCAATTTTCCTTACCTGCATCGGGTTATTGGGGTTAGCTACTTTTACTGCTGAGCAAAGGACAAAAGAAATAGGTATTAGAAAATCGATTGGAGCATCAGTCAGCTCAATTGCAATTCTTCTTACCAAAGAATTTTTTAAATGGATTTTAATTGGAAATATAATTGCCTGGCCAATTATCTGGTTTGTAATGTCTTCCTGGCTGGAGGGTTTTCCCTATAGAACTGAGATATCAATTTTGACATTAATAATTGCCGGTGTTTTAACAACTGTAGTTTCATTAATTACAATCTCTTTTATAACTGTAAAATCAGCAAAATCAAATCCTGTTGATTCTCTTAAATATGAGTAGTTTTAATTCCCTAAAACCTGCAACTATATTTAAAATAATAAATACTATTCAGAAAGTATATTATTCAATTTTGAAAAAAAGAATTTAAACCGCTCAATATTTTCTTTGTCAGGAATCTCAGCAAATTCGATTCTCCCTTTTGGAGAAATTAATAATATTGAAAAATCTGCCGGAAAAAGTTCAACATTATTTTTTATATTAAGATTAATACTTTTACTAGAAAATCTCTGATTAAAAAAGTTGAAATTAAAATCATTTGCAATTACGTATGCAGTTAATTCCAAATTACTTTTTTTAAATTCACGTATGTACGAATTTAAGCAAGCAGAACATCTTATTTGATTAATATTGATAACTAACTTGTACAAATTATCATCAGGTAAATCTATTCCGGATATTACTTTTTCAAGTTTTTTTCCTTCATATTCATTTCGGAACTCAAAATACTCAACCAGTTTACTTGCTTGGTATTTATATCTTGAAAAATCCCCACTAATTTTTACTCTTTTATTGTAACTAAAAATATTTAATGCAGTTAAAACTATGATCAATAATATCAACCAGATACTTAATTTATTTTTAGTTTCCATTTCTTTCACTTCTATATTTCACTTTACATTTAATTAATGTAATTCCATTGTCTTTAAGTTTCTTAAAATATAATTCACCATTTTTTATAAATTCTAAATAACCGGGTGCAACTCCATCATAAATACAATTATAATATTTATCAAAGACAGTTATAAACGTTTTATCGTTTTTAATATTAAGTCCCTTTTTAACAACTGGGGCTGTATGAAAATAACTAATTATTACATATTGATTTTGATGATCATAACATAAATTGTAATTATATGTTATTGTAGGTACAAACTTAAAAAATGTCTCCAGATTTTTTTGATATTCCTTTATGGTTACTTCCGGAATTTTACGGAAAAATTTCGGACTATAATAAAACTCTTCAACTAGTTCAAAATTCTCAAATAACTGTATTTTTCTTGATGCCTGTTGTTTTGCAAAAAATTTATTTTCTGAAACTTTGGAAAACAACACTCTACTTTGTTCAAGACAAAATGCAGAATATTTTTCATTCAGATAAACATCATCCCATTTCCCAATATTAAATTCAATATTATTATCATCATCCAGAACGCATATCGGACTATATTCATTGAAGTTTAAATATTTATCAGTCCAGACATTCATAACGAGTTTATCTTTCTGTTTTATATTTCTTACAGAATTAAGAGGAAAAGTAAATTCTGCTGGAAGAGTTTTTGAAGAGATAAGCTCAAACTGAGAATTATATCTGTCAATTTTTAGTTGGTCTTGTAAAATAATAGAAGAATCCTCAAGAATTACTCTTGGTGTTTCAAGATATTCACCTGGACCTCTTCCTTTTCCACCAATTTTATGTTCAAACTCTAGTTCTTCAGAAAATATAAATATCGAATTTAGATCTTTATCAGTAATTAATATTTTATCTTTGAAATGTTCTATCTGTGATCCAAAAACTATGGGATTACTCCCCTCAAATTTATACTCCAAACTATCAAGAATATGTAAAGTATACCCAAATTTATATTCTGATAAAATTTCCTGCTTCTTGCTTTCTTTACAAGAAATAAAAAGACAGCAAACAAGGAAAAAAACTTTTATTGTTAATTTATTCATTATTCCCTCATACTAAGGGGAGTAACCACTCCCCTTTCTGTTAATAAAACTTAATGAACACAACAATTACCTATGTGCGGTGGCCCACAATCAAATTCAACGGTTTCCCATAGAATAGCATGATTACAACTAGTATCTCCATTATGAGCAACATTTTTTTGAATAAATGGAATGACTAAATCATCAGTACTAACATCTGAAAAAGTTAAGTGAATGTTTAAAGCCAAAGTTCCTATCAAAGCTATAAGTCCGATTTTCTTTAATACTTTCATTCTGACCCCTTTAGTTAATACAAAAAAGATTATAACTTACATCTAAATAAATCATATATCAGATGTATTAAATCGCTTACTTATTTAATTTCTGGCCGCTAAAGTTTTAAGAATTCCCAAATATTAACCCACTTTAAGTTTAAATATTCTTTTTTCAATATATTTAACTGATAATTAATATACTATACAACTGAGAAATTATCAATACTTGGATAACTTTCTTTGAGTTTTTCCCTAAAACTAACTTGTAAAGATTTAGAATTGGACTAGAAAATAACAAAGCCCGAATTTTCCAAAGTTCTAATCGGGCTTTTCATTTTATTTATAAAAGTTTTATATCAAAAAAACTAAACAAATCACTCATACTTTAATGCCTCAACCGGATTTCTTGTCGCGGCTCGCCAGCTCTGCCAGCTGACGGTTAACAATGCAACTCCTAAAGCCATTAATCCGGATAAAGCAAATACCCACCAACTCAATGTTGTTTTGTAAGCAAAGTTTTCAAGCCATTTATCCATTACGTAATATGCAATTGGAGAAGCAATTAAAAATGAAATGGCAACCCATTTAACAAAACTTTTGTTTAGAAAAGTCAAAATTTTAGAAATTTCTGCTCCGTTTACTTTGCGAATAGCAATTTCTTTTGTCCGTTTCTTAATTGTGAATTGAGCAAGAGCGAACAAACCCAGACAAGCAATAAAGATTGCCAAAAAAGTAAAATTCAGTATAATGCTCCCCATTCTCTTGGTGTCTTTATACATTAACGTAAACTCCTGATCAAGAAAACTATATCTTATCGATTGATTAGGAGAAAATTCATTCCATTTTTGTTCAATTAAACTAAGCGTTGTTTGAATGTCTGAAGTTTTCATTTTGATTGCCATAACTTCGCTGGCATCTCCTGAAATCATAAACAGTGGTGCAATGTTTGTCTTCATCGACGCAAAATTAAAATCTTCAACTACCCCTATAATTTTCCAACGATTTCCCGAGCTATTAGCTATTTGTGCTCCAAGAGGATTTTTTAAACCTAGTTCTTTTACTAATGTTTGGTTTACAATTGCTTCTCTCCTTTGCTCGGTAAACTCTCTGCCTTCAATTAAATTCATTCCCAATGTTTTGATGTAGTCACGATCGACTGTCCATATTTGAGAAGTGACACTTGCCTCTCTTCCACTCTGTTCACTCCAAAAACCATCTGAGTTTCTTTTTGTTTTATCAATAGGTAAAAAACTGCTGACTGAAACATTTTCAATATTTGGTATTTTTAAAAGTTCGTTCTTAAAAGATTTTATGGTTGGACCCAAAGTTTTTGTACTTTTTAGAACCAATACCTGCTCTTTGTCAAACCCGATTTTTTTATTCATTATAAAATCCATTTGACGGTAAACCGATGTTGAGCAAACGACTAATATTATTGAAACTGTAAATTGGAAAACAACCAGACTGCTTAATATTCCTGACATTTTTTTCGGTTGATTAAATTTACCTTTAAGAGCTTTTACTGATTCAATACGAGAGAGAAAAATTGAAGGATAGAACCCTGCAATTGCTCCGATAACTAATGAAATAAAACTGATTAACGGGAAAAACCATAATTCATTCCAGGGCATAGTTAACGATTTAGAATATAAATTATTAAAGTTAGAAAGAAATCCCCAAGCCAGAAAAACTCCCGTCAAAACTGAAATAAAACTATAAAAAATCGTTTCTGATATAAATTGAAAAAAGATTGAACCTCTATTTGCACCCATTGTTTTTCTGAATCCGACTTCTTTTGCTCTGTTACCTGATCTCGCAAGAAAAAGATTAATAAAATTAATAGCAGCCAAAATAAGAATACACGCTGCAACTGCAGAGAATATCCATATATACTGAATATCACCGTGCGATTGACTATCCCGGACTTGAGCTCTGTTCAGATAAATATCGTGCACCGGCTGAAATTCATAACTCTTTTTTCTTTTAATATTCGGATCATATTTTGAAACAATATTTTCAAGTTTCTTTTCTAAAGAAGCAATGTCTGTACCCGGCTTAACCAAGCAATAAGTAAAATATCTGTTTCCACTCCACGATGTTTGTTCCTGTTCTCCAAAAATGTCTGTAAATATATTTTTTATTGAGATAAAGAAACGGTATTCGAGATGTGAATTTTCCGGAAAATCCTCAATCACCCCTGTTATCTTATAAGACTTATCAATATTATTATTAATAAGAATTGTTTTACCTATCGGGTTTTCATTTGGAAAGAACTTCTCTGCCCGGCTTTTTGTAATCACCATAGAATTAACTTCGTTAAGTGCATTTTGCGGATTACCATAAACAAATTGTGCTTCTAAAATTTCTAAAGCTTCCTGGTCGGCATAAACTACCCCTTTTTCATATGAATTGTCTGATTTTCCTTCCAGTCTTATTTGATTACTGCCTGCACCAAATGTTTCAATATTGCAAATTCGTCCTGCCATTTCAATCTCAGGATAATCATCCATAAGCGCCTTTGCTAATGCGGCAGGCATATAAACACTTTTTTTCCCCTTATTTTTATCGACTTTAACCAGCCTGTAAATCTGGTCAGTATTCAGATAATGTTTATCGTAGTTCAACTCATTTTCAACAAACAAGGCAATTAATAAACAAGTTGCACTTCCGATAGCCAGACTGCTAACTGTTATCCAAGAATAAAGCTTATCCCGTTTGAAACTTCTCCATACAATTTTCAGGATGCTAAGTATTCTCCCCATATCTTATCTCCATTATTTTATATTTATGAATTCTCCTATATGTAAATTGACTCTTAATGTATCTTGAAAATCAGTTTTTTGTTGAATATTATAAACCTTACTTTCATTTCTCCGGTCTGCTTCTTCGATTAAGACTTGAAAAGGACAGATATGGTTGTATAAAGGTGTGTAAAAAATCAATATTTTCGGATTAAAGACTCTTATAAAAAAATAAAGCCTGAAAATAACACCATAATCGGAGTTATAATCAGACTTTTAATTTTACTTACAAAAGTTTTAGAAACTAGTTAACTTCGGATAAATAATATCTTACCCAATAAAATTTGGCTGACCATTCGAGGCCATTGTACCACCATCAACAGGCAGAATTGCTCCTGTAATCATACTTGCGTCATCGCTTAAAAGAAAAGCAATTGGAGCCGCAATCTCTTCTGGTTTGGCTGCTCTACCCAAAGGCATACGGTCTCTGATCTTCGCCATCATTGCTTCACTTTCAGTTACAAAAGTGGCCATATCTGTATCCGTTAATGCAGGAGCCACTCCATTAATACGCACCTTTTTAGGCCCAAGCTCAAGTGATAATGAGCGCGTAAAGTTACTTACAGCTCCTTTTGATGCACAATATGGGCTGAACCCAAAATCTCCGCGCTCACCTGACACAGAAGACACATTAACAATGGCTCCGCTAACTTTTTCCAGATGCTCAACAGCTAAATTAATGGTATTGAAAACACCATCAATGTTAATTGACATAACCGTTTTCCAATCTTCAACACTTACCTGACCGATTGGACCACCAATAGCAACAGCCGCATTATTAACCAAACCATCTAAGCGACCAAATTTTTCAAGATGTGCGTTGATTAGTTCCTGAACATCATCACGATTAGTTACATCACCTGGAACAGCCAGGGTTCGATCGGGTTGTCCGATCTCTGCTAATACCTTATCAAGCTTTTCTTGTCTACGACCTGAAATGGTTACACACCAACCATCATTTACCAATCTTTTTGCTGTGGCAGCACCAACACCTGTTCCACCACCTGTAATAATTGCTGATTTTTTAATATTCTTCATTTTTTCTCTTTTTATTTGAAATTGTTTTCTCTTTTCGTTTTAGGGCCCGCTTTTGCGTTTCTTATCTTTCTAGGTTGCCTTAACCGGCAGTTTTTGCAACCAGTCACACATTTTTTGTACTTCGCGTTTTACATACTGCAAATCTTTGAACGCATTGCCCATAGTGGCTACCCCCTGTCCCCAAGACAGCATTTGCAGAGCCAGTTCATCCGGATCTTCTATTGAATTAAGGGATAAGAATTGGTTTTTCAGCCACTGTCTAAACAAGGCGAAAATCTTCACCGAGTCTTCTCTGGCATCGTGATCCAGTTTAGCCAGTTCGTTGCATAAAGTGCCCACAGGACAACCGTGATCTTTAATCATAGACCAGTTGTTCAGCAGATTCTTAATATAAAACTCGATACGCACTATCGGCGTCGTACCCTTAGATTCCCATTGCTCCAGCGTATCTTGAGTCTTGCCCAAACGCGCCTGAATCACTGCATCAAGAATATCGTCCTTAGCCTTAAAGTGGTGATAGAGGTTGCCGCGAGAAATCTTCACTGCATTAGTGATATCGGCAAAAGTTGTGCTTTCAAAACCTTGGCGATAAAACAGATCATCTGCCGCTGCAACAATTTGTTGTCTTGTTATTCCATGTTTCATAGGTTATCTCCATTACTCAACTGCCTTATCAACTTCTAGGTCATACGACCAAGTTTCCAAAACAAAATATAGGTCAACCGACCTACATTGTCAAGTGATTTCTGATACCTATTAAAATCTGCTGACAATTGGGAGATGTAACTAACTCAAATTTGATGAAGAAATAGCCGGATGATTAAACAAATGACGATTACTATTTTTTTTTGGAAGTTTTTCAATTTAACTGAGAAATACTCCTATGATAAATCTATTTTTTTCCGATATTCGCTTGGTGTAATGTTTTCATACTTTTTAAAATAACGACTAAAATATGAAAAGTCTGTAAACCCGAGTTTTTCAGCAACATCAGAAATGTTTAACTCAGTTAACATTAACAGGTACTTTGCTTCTATTATTCTTAATTTATTGATCATTTCTGATGCTGAGAAACCAGTTACAGATTTTATAGATTTATTTAAATGGTTTGGTGATACTGCTAATTTTTCGGCATATTCAGAAATTGATAAATGTTTATCTAAATTATCATAAACTTCTTTTTTATATTTTCTACTTAAATCAATTGCGGCTCTATTAGCATTAACAGCTTCATTGTATATTCCCTTAATTTCCAACAATAAGGTTATCACGTAAGCATTAACAATAGTAAAATCTTCATTTTTTTGAATTTGCTGAAACTTTATTCGATCAAAAATATTTTTAATAAAAATATTTGGCAAATTTTTTAAAGGAAATAATGAAGAACCCCAAGTTTCCAAATAATCTAAATTAAAAATAAGAGAGTGGTTTCCCATTGTACCAAGTATACTATCTTCATTGATATATAAAACGTATCCTTGTATGTTTTTCGAGTAACTTTCAATTGCAAATGGTTTTAATGGTTGAATTATAAGTAATACTTTTTCATTTATAATATGATCGTTGTACCCAATTTTTATTTGTAATTCTCCATCAGTAACAAGAATAAAACTGACACCCTTTTTCTTGATGAAATGAGAGTTAGTCATTATATCTTGTAAATATTCCTTAATTTCGATACAAAAATAACCACCTTTATCTGGAAAGGATATATTATTTGATTGCATTACACCACCAGGATTTGCATTATTTCTTATTAAGTTCTCTTTCATAAGTGATTAATTATTCATTTTTAATTTTAATTTAGTCAAATTTTGAACTATTTAATACTTCTAAAAACTACTGAAGTATCGAGTGTTTAACTGTAGATAGTGATGACTAACATGCTAGTCCATTCACCAGGAGACAGATGTGAAGTATCCAGATTAGTGTTTACAAAACAGACTACACTATCAAAACGTTATTCAAGTTTTCAACATCCGGGCTCAGTCAAATTACTATCCAGTGGTTTGCGTCGGTGGTTGTTTTAATACTAATCTACTGGATACACCTAATTGAAGAAATGTTGACCCCGTGAAAAGCATAAACC
>JBGRQB010000080.1:0-17774 GCA_041725875.1 Rhodothermaceae bacterium | reverse complement strand
GTAGGAGCAACAACATTG
This sequence comes from Rhodothermaceae bacterium, assembly GCA_041725875.1. Classification (GTDB taxonomy): domain Bacteria; phylum Bacteroidota; class Ignavibacteria; order Ignavibacteriales; family Melioribacteraceae; genus JBGRQB01. The sequence continues at coordinate 17,756 of JBGRQB010000080.1, read as the reverse complement.
TGATTAAAAAGGTTTGATTTGAACAAAACCTCGCCTGTTTTAGAAACACAAACTACCCCGCCAAGAGCGCAGTATAAAAATGCGGGTTTATTATCCAGGGTGATTTTTATAACTGATGCGTGAGACATTTTCCAGTTGTCTTCGTTTGGAACTTCCCATACAACCTCTCCTGTGTAAAGAGAAAAAGCAGTAACAAGAGATTTTCCGCCGACTCCGACAACAACAAGTGAGTCATCTACCAAGGGGCATTGACCTGTATACCAGAGCGGGATTTCAGTCTCAAAATCGCGTTCAAGGTCGGTTCCCCATTTGAATTTTCCGGTTTGTGCATCCACACACATAATCTGGCATTTGGGTCCGATAGTAACAACAAGATCATCTTTAATTGCGGGAACTGTTCTGGAAATTCCGTGATTACGCTTTATAAAAATATCGTAACCTGTTTTCCAGATTTCTTTTCCGTCATCAAAGGAGAAACAGCGAAGCATATCTGCCCGGCGTTCTTCGTCATAATCGAGCACATAAACTTTTCCGTCGTAGATTACGGGTCCAGAATGACCTTCACCAAGATCCACAGACCACAAAACGGGCGGGCCGTCGGTTCCCCATTTATCAGCAAGAGGAGTATTTTCTTTGTTTATATTATCACGTTCGGCTCCGCGGAAGTTTGGCCAGCTTCCTTTTATTTCTGAAGCTGTTCCGTCAAAAACGGAAGTTATGGAACCGATATTAATCTTTGCACCTTTCATTTTCCCTTCCGGTTTGTTATCCATTCCGGGAATGTTTTCGCTGAAATCGGAAACAGGATTAGAAACAAACCACCACCCGATAAAGAGAATACCAAGTACGGCAGTGGCTAAAGGTGCGGCAATATGTATAGGATTTTTTTTCAATTATCTGGCAATATTATAAATGTTTAAATCATCTCCGTGACGCACATACATTTTTCCTTTTTTAATCACCGGGTGCGCCCAATGTTCGCCGGTTCCTTCTTTTAATCTGAAAGAACTGACAATTTCAAACTTTTTAGGATTAGGTTTTACAAGTGCAACATCTCCTTTTTCGCTGTAGAGATAAAGCATTCCGTCTGCAAAAACAATATTTCCTTTACGTCCGAGTTTTCTTGATTCGTACTGCATTTTTCCTGTTTTGAAATCGATACATTTCCAATTTCTGTTTTTGTGTCCGGAACCATAAATATATCCGTCAACAATAATTGCAGCACCCATCTGACTGTCGAGTTCTTCATCTTCCCACACTTTTGTAAGTTTGGTTCCGTTTTTATTCAACTTGAATAATTGTCCGCCGGTACCGTAACCACTCACAGAATAAATATATCCTTTATGATAAAGAGGAGTGTTTGGATTTATATCATATCGTGTTTCGTGCTCTGCCTGAAAGAGAACTTTGTTTGTTTTAAGATCGAAACCAACAAGTGATTTTGCAAGCATTGTAACAACAATTTTTCGTCCGTTATGATTAATTATACGAGGTGAGCAGTAAGTTGATGTTTGTCCGTTTATCTTAATTTTCTTAATAGTTTTTCCTGTGTGGCGGTTAAGCAAAACAACTGAAGCATCTTTTGCACCCGGAGTACAATAAAGCACATCGCCGTTAACAAGTGGAGATTCGGTAATTCCCCATCTGATATTTGGAGAATTGAACTTTTTAATCATATCCACTGACCAGAGTTTCTTTCCTTTTTTATCAAAGCAGACTACTTCTCCAAATCCGCTTACAAGATAAATTTTATCTTTGGTAACAGTCGGGGTAACTCTTGCTCCAGGATAACTTCTGGCCCACTCTTTTCCGTAGGCTTTTTTCCAGAGTTGTTTTCCGGCAAGATCAAAAGCATAAATATATCCGGTTTCGTCTGCCATTCCTGTTACAAAAATTCTGCTGTCTGTAACGGCAGGCTGTGAATATCCGTGACCAAGATTACTGATAGTTGTAATTAGTTTCGGACCCTTAGAAGGCCATTTTTTCAATAATTTCTCATTATCATATTTACCATCTCTGTTTTCGCCGCGCCATTGAGATTCGAGCTGCGCAAAAAGAGACATACTACCAAATAAAATAGATATTAAAACTACCAGCAATACTTTTTTCATTTTTCACCTCGGATAGTTGAATCAAATTTATAAATTTTTATTTCAAAAATAAATCACATGTATATGTAGTAATAAGATGTATATCTCCCCGGAAAACTGGTTCCGGGGAGTATTATATTATAATGAAAGATTAATTTTTCCGTATACTGAGCGAGGTGCGGCAGGAATAACTGAGGAAGCGCCAAAGCCTCTCATTTCGTATTCTTTGTCTGTAATGTTTTTGAAGTTAACAGTGAACTTGAATTTGTTCCATTTGTAATAAACAATTGCATCAACCAAGAAAGCAGTATCAAGTTCAAAAGCGTTGTTAATGTGAATATACTGATTGTCGATATATCTCACTCCACCGCCAATTCCGATTCCGTTTGAGAATTCTTTTGTACACCAGATATTAAGTAAATGTTCCGGTGCAAATGCGGGTCTGTTACCATCTCTGTTAGCTATAAAGCTTACCGACTGACCGTTTCCAACCTGAGATCTGATCAGTTCATTAAACTTGGTCATTTTAGCATCTGAGTATGCGTAAGAGATAAATGTAAAAAGGTTTTCCAATGGTTCCATTCTGATTTCCACTTCAACACCTTTTGAAAGCATATCGCCCTGCTGTCTGGATAAACCATCTGCAGAAGGAATGGAAATGTCATCTTTTTCAAGGTGATAATAAGCAACATCAACGTTCAATCTTCCGTCAAAGAATTTCTGCTTAACGCCAAATTCATACTGAGTTGATCTTTCAGCTTCTCTGTCATCACCAATAACCTGACTTGAAGGTGGTGCATAAGCCTGACCAATATTTGCGTAAAGTGAAACATTTTTAACAATTGAGTAAGTAATACCTGCGAGCGGACTCAAATTATCATATTCTCTATCGGCAAGGTAATTTTTTGCTTTATTTTCAAAATTGATGATATCATAACGCATACCGATGATCATCTGTAGTTTGTCAGAAAATTTAATATGATCAATAATATATGGAGCAAAAACAGTGTTTGTTACATCACCTGCAAGGTAAGGAGACATAAGTGCATTGTAATCTGCCGGCTGGTTAACCGGGTTTGTAAGACTTACAGGAGGAATAACAGTAGCAACATCGTAAGAATATTCTTCTTTAAGAACGCTCCACTCAAAACCTGCAATTACTTTGTGTGTAATTTTTCCGGTATTAAATTTAAAGCTGAATTCATTCTGCATTCCGAAAAGATCTCTAACATCGTCAAGTTTTGACATAGATCTTACAACAATAGTTCCTGCCTGAGTCGGGTAAGCTCCGTTAAGAAGAGTACCTGTTGATTTCCAGTCGAGCTGCGAATAATACATTTTATTGCTGAATGTAACATTTTCGCTGATTTTATAATCTGTGTATAATTTAGCTCTGATAATCTTCTGATCTGAATAATCTATCGGAGTCTGGAAAGATGTTTTTCTGTCAACATCAGCAATTTTGTTAAGCTGGAATGTTGTGTTATCAGCTACAAGCGGAATACCTGCATCTGGCTTATATTTGCTGTTTATATATTCAAAATTAAGATTAAACGTAAGGTCTTTTCCGGCAAAATATGTTACGGAAGGATTTATTGCAAGAATCTCATTTTCTTTATCATCACGATAATTATCTGCATCTTCCCAAAGAAGATTTATTCTTGCTGCAAGACCTGTCTCGGTTGAACCATAACCAGCATCAATGGAATTTCTGACTGAATTGAATGCGCCGTATGAACTTTGAAGATTAACAAAGTTTCTGAACTGCGGCTGTTTTCTTACAAGATTAACTGTACCGGAAAGAGGGTTACTTCCGTATAAAAAAGCTCCCGGACCTTTAAGTACTTCTACTCTTTCAACATTATACAAATTATAATAAGTTACTTCCGGTTCCAATGTACCGTCTGTAAGAATTAAACTATTCTCAAGTGAATTCATTCCGCGAATGATAAAATAATCGTGCACCCCGTTTCCTGTCTGAGTATTAACACCGGCAATATTTCTGAGTGCGTCACCCAAAACAAGGTTATTTTGATTATTGATAAGTGAATTATTTACAACACTTACAGAAAGAGGAATATCTTTCAAAGGAATAAATAATTTGGTTGCAATTGAACTTACCTGCGGAACAGGCAGATTTTTCTCGGCAGTAACTATCACAGAATCTTTTAGATTAACCTGTTTTACATCCTGCGCATTTGAATTGTTAAATGTTAATGTGGTAATAAAAATAGCAATACAAAAAAGTAAAACTTTTTTCATACTGTATCCCCCGAATAATATTAAAAGCATTTTACTTAAGTAATATCGGAATTGATAATCCGATATTAGAATATATTTATATCTTTAGTCTATAATAATAATTAAAAACCTGAATACATTTCAAGGTTTTTGGAAGGAATGTAAATTTTATCGTTAAAAGAGTTATTTTTACCGTTAAAATGAGAATTAATTTTAATTTTCCTCCTGAAGTGAGCTTATCGGAAAGATAATTCCTTCTATAAGAGTCTGTTTTTCCTTAACAAATCTCCCTTTTTCAAAAACAGGCACTTTCTTCCCTTCTGCGTTAATAATACTGTAGGTCATTTCAAAGTTTGAATTTTTCACCATTGCTTTGGCGATAATATTTGCAACCAGATCGCGATCTTCTTCGCAAATGATTGAAGAATAAGTCATTTTGGAATCGAACCCTATAAAATCGTCCGGCTTATAACCAGTTACATCTTTCATAGAATCGCTCATATAAAGCATTGTCCAGTCAAGATCTACCAGACATTTGTAAACAATTACGGAAAGTCCGTTTACTATGTTTTCAATCTGACTAACAGGTTTGTTTTGAGTTTTCTCAATCATAACAACACTTGTTTAATTATGAAATGTGGTTTTGATAATAAACTTATTATTTTATTAAATCAATGATATTCAACAATGAATAATCGCCCGTTTTTTAAATATTTTAATCAAAAAAAAATAATTTACCGAATAAAAATAAATCCCCCGCAAGGCGGAGGATTTATGTTTAATCAAATTTTTTCAGCAATTCAGGAATCGCATCTTTATGAACCATAAAATCCATAAACTTAAGTTTTGCATAATCTTCACGGATAAATCTGTAGCCAACATTTTTACCGTTTCTTGCGCCTGAACCTGAATCTTTTATTACAAACCACATATCACCTTTATATTCGGTGTAACCAACAATATGAATTCCGTGGTCATCAGTTGTTGTGCCGTTGCTGAAGCGGAACTGACGAGAATATTCGTTTATGTTTTCTCTTGGAATGTCGAAAGAAGGAACAATTGCTACTTCAGTCATTGAATCATAACCGGCTTCAGAAACATCACCGCCGATAGAAACAGTGTAACCTTCTTTTATAACTCTTTTAAGTGTGTTTATCCACATATCAAGAGGTACATTGTGATAGCTTTTATCGTGCCACCAGTTATCAGGAACTTCATATTCAACTTCTTCAAAATATGGCTGCTGCATATATGAAAGTACGTCAATATAATCTTCCGGATTCATTTTCAGATAATTTGAAAGAAAAGTTTTTGGAGTATATTCTTTTCCTTCCCATTCAAATTTTGCCGGAGGTGTTCCAATATAGTGGTTCATTATCTTTTTGAAAGTACAAACAACTTCGTCAACGTTCCAGTTGTTGTTTTTCTTTACACTTTTCAAGTAAGATTTTAACTCTTTATGCATTGCGCCGTGATCGTGATAAGGCTGACCATTAATCAAACCTGTATATAATTTGTAAGGAACCGCGCCATATTTTTTCCAGATTTTTGTAACAGCATTAGCTTCTGAACCAGGACCAAAATAAACATCGCCGCGTTTTTCTACAAAGCTGATTGCTCTTTCAATATATTCATAATAAACTGTGTGAATCTGTGATAACTTCAACTTTTTACCGTGAATTCTGTAAAGCTCTGATTCAAGGAAAGAAGTAGTTGAAAATGACCAGCAGGTACTTGTGCGGGCCTGTGATTCAACAGGATTGTGCCACTGAGTTTTGTAATCATCGAGATTTGTCGGGAATTCCATTCCTTCAAAATCCATTTTAAAAGATTTGTGATCTTTCTTTTCTTTTTTTGATTTGTAAAACTCTTTTAATTCTTTACTGATTTTAGAGTAGAATTTGTTTTTTGATTTTGTAAAATGTGCTTTGTCGTTGCTTTGAGCAAAAAGACAACTTGCTGAAAACGCCAATACAAGCAAAATTGTAATCTTTTTCATTTGATCTCCTAATGTGAATAATCATTGGTAAAATATTAATAAAAAAATGAAAAATAACCTACATATTTTGCCGGTTTATTTGGATGCGTAAACTTCGAACCCTTCCTTATCCAGAATTATTTTGGCATTTTCTGCTTCCTTCAAAGTTTCAAATGCAATTCGGAAAGCTCCGCCTTTGCCCTGGCGAAATTTCAGCAGTTCGATATCTTTGATGTTAATTCCCTTTTCAAACAACGCGGTTGACATTTTACTAATTATGCCGGGAACATCATAAACATAGACAAACAATTCCGATAAAGGCTGAGGAAATCCTTTGTTATCCTTTGCAACTCTTTCTCTGTTTTGATTTGCCTGTTTGAATGACTCTGCAAGCTGATTGTAAGAATCATCTTTTATGGAATTTTCAATTAATCTGAGCTGTGCTCTTACCTCTTCAAGAGCTTCAAGAATTTCAGATGAATTATTTTTTATAACCGCATTCCATATTCCAAAATCGGAGGATGCGATTCTTGTCATATCTCTGTATCCGCCTCCTACATAATCGAGAAAATCGATTTCATCACTTTTGTTTGCGGTGGCATTTATAAGTGCAACTGAAAGAAGCTGCGGGATGTGACTTACATTTGCAACAATTTTATCGTGAAGATAAGGATCAACAAAATAAATTTTTGCGCCTGTTGCTTTAACAATTTTGTAAAAATCTTTGTGTGCGGGATTTTCTTTTTCGGAAATTATATAAACAGTATTATCAAAAAGCAGTGGATCGGAATTTTCATATCCTCCCTTTTCTTTTCCCGTCATAGGATGACTGCCAATATAAGTTCCTTCAGATTTAGTTTTTTCAAACTCGCTGCTAAATACTCCTTTTACTCCGCAGACATCAGTGATTGTTTGTCCCGGTTTTAACAGCGGAAGAAACTCTCTGAAATACTCAAGTGATAGGTGAACAGGCAGACATAAGAAAATTACATCTGCGGTTAAGATTTCCTGTTTATCGAAAAGAATCTGATCAATTACTTTTTCCTGCAAGGCTTTTTTGCACACAGCCGGTTTGTCGTACCCGGAAATAAAGAAATCAGAATCACTTTTTTTCAAAGCTTTGGCAAGAGAACCGCCAATTAATCCGAGTCCGACAACAGCTATTTTTTTCAAGCTATTTTCCTTTTAATTGCCTGCGCTATAACTTTTAACTCACCAACAAGATCAAGGTATTGCTCTGGAAGCAACGCCTGCGGGCCGTCTGATAAAGCACATTCAGGATTATCGTGAATTTCAATCATAAGTCCGTCAGCACCTGCTGCAACTGCTGCTCTGGCAATTGGAGCAACTTGATCTCTAAATCCGGTAGCGTGAGAAGGATCTGCAATAATAGGAAGATGACTTTTCCCCTGAATAACAGGAATTGCAGAAACATCAAAAGTATTTCTGGTAGATGTTTCATAAGTTCTGATTCCGCGCTCGCAGAACATTATATTTTTATTTCCGTTGGAAAGAATATATTCTGCCGACATAAGCCATTCTTCAATTGTAGCTGCAAGTCCGCGCTTTAGAAATACAGGAGTTTCAGTATTTCCAAGTTCTTTTAGCAGACCAAAATTCTGCATATTTCTTGCACCAACCTGGAAGATATCTGTGTATTTACCAATCAGGTCAATCTGGTGAATCTGCATAACTTCGGTTACCATCAGCAAACCAAACTCATCTGCTGCTGCGCGCATATATTTAAGACCCTCCTCTCCGAGTCCCTGAAAAGAATATGGACTTGAACGAGGCTTAAACGCTCCGCCTCGAAGAATTTTTGCACCAGATTTAGCAACAATTTCTGCTAGTCTGAAAATCTGATCTTCACTTTCAATTGCGCAGGGACCAATCATCATTGCAATTTCTTCCGATCCGATCTCGACACCTTTAATGTTGATCACGGTTTTTTCATCTTTATAATATCGGCTTGCAAGTTTGTAGGGAACCGTAATTCTGTAAACATCGGAAACTCCGTCAAGAATTTTGATTTTTCTTGTGTCAAAATCTGGTTTAACACCAATTGCTCCAACAATTGTTCTTGCCGCGCCTTTTGATAAATGAGTATCAAATCCGTAATCTTTAAGATGCTCTATCACATCCTGTATCTGTTTGTCGGTGGCTTTATTTTTTAATACAACTACCAATTTATGATCCTTTCAAAATTATTCGTGAAATTTTTTCTCACCAGCGGTGATTGCCAAATCGATATAATCTTCCTTTAGAGGAATTGTGCAGGAGTAATCTTTACTGTAAGCACAATATGGATTATATGCCATATTAAAATCTATTTTATATGTAAAGTTTTTGTCGGCTGATTTTCTAAAATTAAGATAACGACCAACAGCATAACTTTCATCATTTGTTGTTTTATCGGTAAACCAGTTCATATAATAAACATTACCTTTTTGATCTCTGGTTTCGTATAAGTTAAGTTTATATTTATCACCATCATAATTTAATTCAAGATAGCCATAACGCACAGCTTCTCTTTCATCTCCTTTGGTTCCGAAGATTTGTACGGTATCTTTATTTTCATATTCAAATAATTTGGAATAAAAAACAAATTCCATTGTAGGTTCAAAATAGTTTAACGGATGAAACTCTACTTTTCCTTTTTTGTTAAAAGGAGAATAATCGGCAAATTCCATCACCGAATCTCTGGTTACTCTGTAATCGTCGATGTACTGAAGATATTGCTGGTCTTCAATTGAGTATTCGCTTTCACAGGCTGCCAAGGCGCATACAAGCAACATTGCCAAAAGGTATTTTGTAATAGATTTCATTATTGCGTAGCCTTCTTTTTAAGTTCGTTTAATCTGTTAAGAGCTTCAATAGGTGTTAGCTTATCAATCTGCATCTCTTTTAATTCTGTTCTGAGCCTGTCATCTTCAAACTCAAACATACTGATCTGCGCTTTGTCGCTCTCTTTATATTTTGAAATTTTTGCTTTCTTAACTTCAACCGGAGTTAATTCTTTACTTTCCAGATTTATCAGAATATCTTTTGCTTTTTTTGTAACAAATTCGGGCAGACCCGCCATTTGTGCAACCTGAATTCCGTAACTGTGATCTGCTCCGCCCGAAGTAACTTTATGAAGAAAGATCACTTTGTCCCCAACTTCTCTTACTTCAACCTTAAAGTTTTTTATACGCGGAAAGAGTTGCGCCATTTCATTCAGTTCGTGATAATGAGTTGCAAATAATGTTTTTGCTGCTATGTAAGGGTTTTCGTGCAGATATTCCGTAATTGCCCAGGCAATTGAAATTCCGTCAAAAGTACTGGTTCCTCTGCCTATTTCATCGAGTAGTATCAGACTTTTATTTGTTGCGTTATTTAAAATATTTGCAGCTTCCTGCATTTCAACAAGAAAAGTACTTTCGCCCGCGGTTATGTTGTCGCTGGCTCCCACACGCGTATAGATTCTGTCTACGAGTCCGATAACTGCAGAATCAGCAGGAACATAAGAACCGATTTGAGCAAGCATAACAATTAACCCGATTTGACGCAGATAAACAGATTTACCTGCCATATTGGGACCGGTAAGAACAATGATCTGGTCTTCGCTGTTTGACAGAGTGCAATCATTAGGCGCAAAAGATTCTCCGGGCGGCATTATTCTTTCCACAACCGGATGGCGACCATTTGTAATTTCAATTTTATCAGAATCATTAATTTCAGGTAAAACATAATTATATTCAGTTGCACATTGCGCAAAGGAGACATAACAATCGAGAATAGCAATTAATCTGGCGTTATTCTGAATTGCTCTTGCTTCGCCTGCTGCAAAGTTTCTTATCTCATTAAAAAGCTGCGTTTCAATACTCACAATATTTTCCTGAGCATTCAGAACCTTATCTTCATATTCTTTAAGCTCGGGAGTTATATATCTTTCGCTGTTAACCAACGTCTGCTTTCTTATATATTCTTCAGGCACTTTATCTTTATGTGCGTTGCTGATGTCTATATAATAACCAAAAACCTTGTTGTAATTTATTTTCATTGAAGGAATTCCGGTTCTCTCTCTTTCTGTTGCCTGAAGATTTGCAATCCAGCCTTTTGCATTTGAGGAAAGATCGCGCAGCTCGTCGAGTTCGGGACTGAATCCGCGACGAATCACATTTCCGTCAGAAACAGAAAGAGGCGGAGCATCATCAACTGCAAGTTCTATTTTTTCAACAAGATGAATCAGTTCGTCAAGTTCGTTTCTGATTCTGCCAAGTGCTGCAGAAGAAACATTTTCAAGCTCGGTTTTTAATTTTGGAATTTTTCTCAGACTCGCTTTTATATTCACAATTTCGCGAGGATTTGCTCTTCCGGTACAAACTCTGGAAATCAATCTTTCAAGATCGCCAATTTCACGAAGCTGCTCTCTGACTCCTTCACGCACTTCTTTGTTGTTTACAAATTCAGAAATACATTCCTGTCTTTCCAAAATCGGATCAACTTTTCTGAGCGGAGCCGAGATCCATTTTTTTAACATTCTACCGCCCATTGCAGTAAGGGTTTTATCAAGAATAGAAAAAAGTGAGCCTTCCCTTTCGCCTGTCTGCATTGTAAAATTTATCTCGAGATTTCTTTTTGTAGAAAAATCGAGCAGCATATAATCGGAAGGATTATAATTGGCAATTTTATTTAAGTGAGAAAGATTTACCTTTTGGGTTTCCTGCAAATAATTAAGAACAGCACCTGCTGCACAAATTCCGCAAGATTGTTTATCAATTCCAAAACCTTTAAGATTTTTAGTTTTGAAATGATTGATAAGCAGATCTTTTCCAAACTCATATTCAAAGAACCAGTCTTCATTTCTCGTAATTCGGATTCCCGGATTTATTCTAAAAACAAGCGGTTCTATTTCATCTTTCTGGTTTTTGGAAATAATAATTTCCGTAGGGTTTATGAGTCCGACCTGCTCGGAAATTTCATTTTTGTAAACTTCGTACGAAAAGAATTCTCCTGTGGAAATATCGCTGAAAGAGATTCCGGCAATATCGCCCTGTACAAAAAGACTCATCAAATAGTTGTTCTTTTTATGATCGAGAAGTTTATCTGAAAGAGCAACACCGGGAGTAACAACCTCAACAACGTCGCGACGCACAATTCCTTTGGTCTGCTTAGGATCTTCAACCTGTTCGCAGACAGCAACTCTGTAGCCGGCTCTTACAAGTTTTGGTAAATATGTATCTATGGCGTGATGCGGAAACCCTGCAAGAGGAACATTTCCGGCAGAACCGTTGGATCTTTTGGTAAGTGTAATGCCAAGAACCTGTGAAGCCAGTTTGGCATCTTCATCAAAAGTTTCAAAAAAATCACCTACTCGGAAAAGAAGAATTGAATCGGGGTTTTCTTCTTTAATCTTAAAATACTGTGTCATTAACGGAGTCTTGGCCATATATCCTATTCATTTTATTCTAATCGGAAAATATACTCGAATAATAGTTGAATTTCAATTTTAATAGAACGACCGGGAGAAGCGCCAATTAATTATATTCATCAATTCAGAAAGGGTCTTTAATATCTGTTTTTATTTCTCCTCTTTTCAAGATATAATTAACAACTAAGTTCAAAAGAGTAAATTAAATTTTTTCAGAAAAATATTGTTCTTTGGTAACTTTTGTTTTAATCCAAACATCTTTTGTTTATCAAATTGCAGGAGAAACTATGAGAAAATTTAGCGGTGTTACATTCTTAGTTCTTATTTTACTTGTAAACCTGTCTGTTTGTCAGGAAAAATTTTTAATAAAACAGGTTGCTGCAATTGAAGATGACGGCGAAAATTTTGAATATCTGCTGGATGATCCTGCTGATTTAGCTTTTGATACAAAAGGAAATATTTATCTACTTGAAGAAAACGGAAGATGTGTTAAAATATTTGATAACAACGGCAGGTTTATCAAAAAATTCGGAAGACAAGGTAAAGGTCCAGGAGAGTTTTCAACTCCAAGAGGAATAGATCTGGACAACGGCAACAACATTTATGTATCAGATATTGGTAACGGACGAATTACAAAATTTGATTCAGACGGCAATTACCTAAGCAGCATAAAAGCTCCTTATATTGATTTAAACTTTCAGATTAACAATAAAAACAGGTTAATTTTCAGAAATCCTAATCTGGATGGCGGCAGAAAACTGAGTAAAAATAATGTACCACTCTTCTGCGAAGTAAACAATGACGGAAAGCTTAGCAACTTTGCGGGTCAGGGCGTTTACTTCTCTGAACCTCCATTTAACAAAGGAGGAAACAGATTGAATTTTTGTCTGGATAAAAAAGACAATCTGATTGCTGCGTTTCTTTTTCAGAATAAAATAAAGAAATACTCACCGGAAGGAAAATTTCTTATGGAAATAGAGCTGTCTCCTTCCAGAAAAAAGCTGGTGGATCGTAAGTTGAATTTATTTTCAACACTAAACAAAGGAGTTGCAGCTGACAATAAAAACCGAATTTGGGTTCTAACAAAAAAGAGAGAAGAAAGAAAAAATGAGAAAGTAAGTTCTTATATTCTCTGGGACAAAGCTTCAGGCACAACAAGCAAAATGTATAAAGGTGATATGGAACTAACCATCACAGATTTATTTGTTCTGGATTGCTACAGTGAAACGGGAAAACATATCAAAAGATTTCAGTTAAATCATTTCTGCGACGGTATCAGAATTAATGACGACCGTATTTATATCTGGGAAAAAGTAAGAGAAATGAAGTTATATATCTATGAAATATGTGATTAGCGTTACACATTAGTACAAAGTTCTGGATTCATACTTCTTTTTTTTATTATTTTCACCATATTTAATATAGAATATTGATGAAAGACATATCCAAGTTCCGACATATTGCAGATGATTTGCTGAAAAACTCTAATTTTATTCAGGCATACGACACCTATTTTCTGATCTATTCCGAAATTTGGTGCGCGTTGGCAAAATTTAAAAATGAAACGGATCTGGATTATAAAAACTCTGATGATGAATTAAGAGAGCTTGTAAAGCAAAGCAAGTACAACAAGTTTTTCTTTGATATTTTCAAAATTGAAGCTGCTGAAGTTCTTGAAATTTTTCTGCATACAATTTACGGCAGATTAAGGTGTCTGCATTCCTCCAAGAGTCTGAACGACAATTCCTCCCTCACCCTTATCTACAATGAAATTTTACTCTTATATATTTTGCTGGAAAATAAGGATGAAGTTAAAAGTCTGGAAAACATTTTTAAATGTTTCAGTCCTTATGTAGTTCGCAGCCAGCTTCATACAATTGAAATGTTGAAGAGTCCGGCAACAATAAAAAATGAAATTCTGAAATATGCTTCATCCGGCAGATGGCCTTTAATCCGGTTGGTGCTTATGGAATTTATGTATAATGCAAAGGTTCACAATTCAAAATTTTTCAGTGATTTAGCTTTACTGAAAAAAAGTACAAAGAGTTCCGTAAGAAAATTAAACATTACAGATCATAAAAATTTTCTGGAAGAGTTAAAAACTTCGAGAAAGAAATTTGATAGTCTGGCTGCATCAGAAAATGAAAAAGCAGTTTATTACGGTAAATTACTCGGACTTGAAGGCAAGGTTAAAAAATCTGAAATCAGAGCGTTTTATCATAAGAAAGTTTCAATTTATCATCCGGATAAGTTACGAAATCCGAGTGAAGATACACTAAAAAGGATTGAAGAAAAAACAAAAGAGATTAATCAGGCTTTTGAGTGGTTTAAGAAAAAATATAAACTATAATTTTTCTTTGATTTTGATTTGAATTTCCAATCTGCAGAACTTTCTTTCATTCACCTCTTTAAATTTAATTTTAATTAGCTTATTTTAATATCTGGATATCCACTTAGCGCTTTTGTAATTAATACCCTCAGGCTTAATTCAGGAACTTCCGGGCGCCACAGACTTACACTCCGAAAAACATACTATTTTTATTATCCAAATGAGGGAATCAATATGAAAAAGATGAAATTAAACTTAACCGAACTACAAGTAGACTCTTTTGAAACTGCAAAACTCAAAGACAGAAAAGGAACAGTTAAAGGAAATCACAGCGATTTTTACTGTGATCCATCAGGGGAGCATACTTGTAAAGCAGCTGCTTGTTCTTACTATGATTGTCCGAACATAACACCTGATTGTAATGATGATAATACGCATAAATGGACTTGCGTAGTATTTGAATGTATACCAATGCCTTAAAATAAAATTTCATAGCTTTGCCCTTTTAGTTAAATCAGGGGGTAAAGTTATATTAATAATTTCACATAAATTTGCTTTTTGTTTTAATTAGTTTATTTTAGTAACCGGATATCCAATTTTAGCGCTTTAGCAATTAATACCCTAAGATTTAATTCGGGATTTCCCAGGCGCCACCGACCTTTCGCTTATATCATTTCTAACACATACTAGAGGGACATATTATGAAAAAGATCAAACTAGATCTGAACCAACTTAAAGTCAATTCTTTTGAAATATCTGCAAGAACGGAAAAAACAGGAACTGTAAAAGGTTTTGTTGACACTGAAATAGAAATCTGTATACTATCAAAAAATCCGGGTTGTGATTCACGTGTTACTTGTGAAATGAATTCTTGTTTTCTAGCGTGTCAATACACTTGCTATGTTCCTGAATGTGATTTTTAACATCATAATTGTATTCTTTGATTATTTAGTAATCATCGCATTTAGATATTTGTTTTTCATCAATTTAGCGCTTTAGTAATTAATACCCTAAGATTTAATTCGGGATTTCCCAGGCGCCACCGACCTTATAAAACTTATCACTTACATTCAGACATTAAAACGAGGGAATTGTCATGAAAAAATCTAAATTAAATTTAGCGGAGTTAGAAGTTAACACATTCGAAACATCGCAAAAGAAAAAGGATGAAGAACCGGAAGAACAAGGAGCATATTTTACTGCATTGGGATGTTTAACTGTATTGCCCACCTATCTTGGAGAATTATGCAGCAACATCAATTGTAAAGAGTAATTTGTTAGTGGTATTCTAAATAATAAAAAAATATTTGATTAAAGAAATGAGGTAATAACATGAAAAAATTAAAATTGACAACAGATAAATTAAGAGTAGAATCTTTCTCAACCAGCAACAAAAAACAAACAACCGGTACTGTACAAGGCAACACAACTACTCATACTCATACTGAGATTGGTCCATCGTGCGACTATGCTTGTATTCCGACAGACGGCAAACCGATGAACTGCCCTGTTGATACCTGTTATATAACCTGCGAACATAAATAACAGAGAGGTTTCTTATGAAAAAGCTTAAACTAAATAAACTGGAAGTTCAGTCATTTAACACTGACAAACAAAAGTCAAAACTGGGAACAGTTAAAGGTTATCACACAGATGGTCAGTTTTGTATTACAGAGGTACAGGAAATTTGTGATGAAACAATGTTTGACGGCTATACCTGTGCTTATACCTGCGATCCCAGACACTATGATTGTAAATAAACACATTTTTTGTTTATAAAATAAATTGGTTTATCCGGATAACCATTTTAGCGTCTTAGTAATTAATACCCTCAGATTTAATTCGGGATTTTCCCAGACGCCACGAACCTTTAGCTTATATTAAAACTTTCTAACAACTAACAATTTAATTGAGGGAATTATTATGAAAAAAATTAAGCTTAACCTGCGTGAACTACAAGTTGACTCTTTTGAAACTATACAGCCAAACTCAAAACTTGGTACTGTAAAAGGATTCAGACCTCCACCCACAGAAGAAGATTTTTGTAAAACCTTAGAAGAGGATACTTGTTTAGGCTCTTGTGTTTCTTGTGTAGATACCTGTGCTAATACTTGTGCCGGCTATACCTGCGATCCAAATGTAGGTACTTGCTGCATTCATTGCTAAACTCAGATAAATTCTAAACCAGATTTTGGAAATTTTCAAGAGTTACAAATTAACTGCTGATATTTTTACAAAAAAAAGGAATTATAATGAAAAAATATAATCTGAATCTAAATGATCTGCATGTAAATTCTTTTGAAACTTCAAACGCTAATAAAGAAACAGGAACAGTTAAAGGGAATGCTGAAAAAACATACGTAGGTTGTACTGGTTATTCACTCGATCCGGAATGTACAGAAGTAACTTGTGATAACGCCGTTAATACTTGCGGCCCTACTCGCGATGACGGATGTACTCAATATATGACTTGCCAGGAATGTACAGAAATTTATCCTTGCAGATAAGTTCTCTGTTTTCGACTACTCATTGATCAATGATATAATCCCCCGGCTATCCCAGATAGTCGGGGGAATTTTGTTTATCTATCTTTCTTTCCCATTTGAAATATAATACTTCTATTTCAGTCACAAAAAACAAATAATTTATTGCATTTTCCCATTTTTTACGTATATTAACACTCAGATATCTGATTTACCCAAGCGCTTCAACAATTAATACCCTAAGGCTTAATTTTGGAGTTTTTCCAGGCGCAACCAACCAAAAAAATTTCCACATAAAATTTCTTTTATTATTAGAGGCATATAATAATAAGATCCAAAGTTGGTTTGATATACAGACTAATTTGCTCACTCCCGGATCTGATTTCCGGCGACACGGTTTTTAGATTAAACAAATTTACTCTAAACCAGACACACAGTAAAAAAACAAAAAAAGAACTTTGCCATTAGCAAAAGCACACATTTTTTATTGCATTATGTCATTGACAGATATCTGTTTCAAGCGCTTTTGTAATTAATACCCTAAGGCTTAATTCAGGAGTTTCCGGGCGCAAAAATAAAATTACCATCACTTTAATTTTCCGGTTGAACAGTTCATCCGGCGAACAAAAATTAAACAATGAGGTAGTTATGAAAAAATTGAAATTAAGTATAACAGATTTAGAAGTAACATCATTTAACACAACAGAAAAAAATCTGCAAAAAGGTACTTTATTGGGAAATGCTACAATTCCATTCTGTCCAACAAGAGATACCTGTATAATACATATTTGTCCATATACAGGAGATGAGTGCTGGCCTAAACCTTCCTATGATTGCCAAATCACAGGAACAGGCTGTGAAACCGTGATAACTTGCACAGACATCAACGAAGAATGTAAATCAGCAATTTGTACTAATGATGACGAATGTGATACATAAACATTTTTAAAGAGGAAAAAATGAAAAAGCTAAAACTTAATATCAGTGAGTTAAAAATTTCTTCTTTTGTTACCACAAATGAACAGAAAGCAAAAGGTACTGTTAAAGGAAACTTCACCTTCCCTTTTGATTCAACAATAACTTTACCTCCTGATTGTGAAGCCCCTACTGTTCCGGAAGCTGAATGTTGTGCTCAAACACAATATTATGCTTGTACCAGACAAGATTGCATAGACAGTAAATACCCTGTTTGCATTAAACCGGAATCAGATTTTTGAACTGA
>JBGRQB010000079.1:0-17941 GCA_041725875.1 Rhodothermaceae bacterium | reverse complement strand
GCTGGTTAAGTTTAACGTGTCGGGTATACTCTTTCTCTTCCACAACATTTTGTTTATTCAGCCATTCCCAGTCAACAAATCCGTTATCAATATTTGGATCCACAGTAAAGTAGCCAATTTTAAACGATGTAAGATTCTGGAAAAAATGAGAACCTTGTGAAGGAGTTACGCTAAAATCTTTGAAGTTTGCTTCAACAATTGCTTTTGCTCCTGAAATCTGATCCCAGGTAACAGGAACACCAAGCCAGGGATCAAGAGTGCCCCATCTTCCTACTCCGATTAGCAGATAATGTTTGTTATCGTGGATGAGTCTGGAATTAAAACACTCTATTTCAACCGCCACTTCTCTGCTTTTTCCTCTGTCATATTTATTTATGTCCACATATATAATATCGTAAATATCTTCTACCACACCATTACCAAGTACATTTTCACTTTTAACAACAAGTTCATTCTCTTCGTATATTTCAAGATCAAGTTCTTCAAGTTCGTTATTTATTACAAGCGGACGCATTTGTAAAATGCCAAACTCATAACTTCTTCCAGGCTGGACTGAAAGATTAACAGCAAATTCAATTTCAACCGGAGAGCTCATTCCCCAGCTTCCCATTTTAAGAAGCATATTTAAAATATCTGTTAAAGGGAAATTATTGTATTTCAGAATTGGAGTCATTGTAAATAGTTTTAATCCGTCACGGGAAACTCCGTCATAAATAACATTATTTTCGTGTGAATAAGTTGATCCGGTATAAGTGAGCGCGCCTTCCTTAAATGCTTCGTACATATCAAACTCTTTTACACTTATATCTTCCGAAACAAAGTGATCATCTATTTCATCAAGTACAACGCCAAAATATTTTTTCTGGCTATACTTCAACACATCATTAACAGTTGCAAACTGTAATCTGTTGTTAGGATATTTAGGGCAAAATCTTACTCCCTTTCCCCCTTCAACAATTGTTTTTCCCAGTCCGCAGGCTATGTAAACAATTCCGTCCTGAGATGTCATTGGAGCAGTTGGATAAAAATTATAAGATTTTGCAACACCTGAAAACTCAGGATAATATTTATCTCCACGTTCCGCACCAACAGTTTTCTGGATCAGGACTGCCATCTTTTCTTCTTCCAATCTGTAAGAAGTAACCTTGATATAATCCTTTGTCTTTTTAGAAAATGTTGAAGCGTAAACAAGTTTAACCATATTGATTAACTGAAACAATCGGGTTTCGAGATTAGGATGATTGTTAGGAACCATATAAGTTTCGTAAACGCCTGCAAATGGTTGTCCCTGACTATCTTCAAGCAGACTGGAAGATCTTACAGCGAGCGGACTTTTAACTCTTTCCAAAAATACAGCAAGTTCTTTTACAGCTTCATAAGGGAATTTATCAGCAGCAAGAAATCTTGCGGTAAGTTCTTTATCATCTTCGGTATGAAGAGCAAAATTAAGAAGATTATTTTCTTCGAGAAATTTATCAAAAATATCTGTACTTAAAACAGCAGCCGAAGGAACAAAAATTTCTACATTTGGAAATTTTTTACGCACATCAAAATTGTAGAGAAGATTGTTTACAAATCCGAGTCCGCGCGTTTTACCACCAATTGATCCTTCTCCTATTTTCATAATACTTCCGCGCGAGTCGTACTGACTAATATCAAACTTTGTGATAACACTGCGGTGACGCGCTTTTCGGAAGTTTCTTATTGTTTCTATAAGATGAGATTTAAGCTCTTCAATATCTTCATAGTCTGTAATTTTTTTAGGTCGCAATTGATTTGCAAGCCAGAATTCTGTACGCGCTTTAAGCCAGGTTGAAAAATCGTTTCGTTTGGCGTGATAAATAATACTTTCATTTGGTATGCGAGAAAGAATTTTTTCAAGTTCTTTAAGCGTTCTTGCGGTTCCTAAAACTTCCCCTTCTTCTGTCTTAAAGATAAAATCACCAAAGCTGAAATTATGCTTAATGAAATTTCTTAAATCTTTATGAAGTGTTGGAGATTTTTTATGAAGAAAGGCTACTTCTATTTTCTCAGCTCTTTCTTTGTTGGTATAATCGTTTGACTGAAGAAGCACAGGTATATCAGGCCGACTCTGTTTAACAACTTTTGCAAGTTTAACACCTGCAATTTTGTCGGACACACCTTCTCTGAAAAAATCTACATCGGAAACAATTCCCAAAATATTATCTTCATATCTTTCGTAGTAATCCATTGCTTCTTCAAAAGTATGGCAGAGCAAAATTTTGGGTCGGGCACGCATCCTTAAAACTTTGTGAGAAAGATTTATTCCTTCGTGAAGAATCAGGTTGTGCGACTGTTTCAAAATTTCGGTGTAAATCAAAGGAAGATAAGATGAATAAAAACGTACGCTGTCTTCAACAAGTATAACAGATTGAACACCAACCTGGAAAGTATCATTTTCAACATTGTATTTATCTTCCAGATATTTTACAATTCCGAGAATGATACGGAAATCTCCCTGCCACATAAAAATATTTTCAAAATATTTTACCTGATCGGTTTTAAGAAGATCGGCAAGTTCTTTATTATCATACCCAAGAAGAATTACAGGAACGTGAATGCCGGCGGCTTTTACTTTTTGTGCAAAAGTAATTGCAGACATATCATCGATGTGCATAGTTGTAATTATAAGGTTAAATCTGTTTTCCACCATCGCAAGTTCAATTGCTTCTTCCCCGTTAGCAACCTGTACAAGTTCGGGCGGGTTATTAAGATTTAATCCCTGGTATTCGTCTCTTATCAGTTCGTACAGGCGACCTTCCTCTTCGAAGATATAAGAATCGTACAAACTTGATACAAGAAGTATATCACGGATTTTGAATCTCATCAGATTATGAAAATCTTGAGACTTTGCCCATTTACTCTGCTGAATAAGTTCTCTGTTAAACTCAAACGATTTTTTACCCATAGGATCTCTATACTCTCTTGTTAAAAAAAAGGGGCGATAATATTATCGCCCCGGTAATGTATAACTAAAGTATGATTTTTTTCTAAATTATACAACACCCTGATCAAGCATAGCATCTGCAACTTTAAGGAAACCGCCAATGTTAGCACCATTAACATAGTTACCGGAAGTTCCATATTTGTCAGCAGTATCAACACAAGTTTTGTGGATAGAAGCCATAATCATTTTAAGTCTGTTATCAACTTCTTCTCTTGTCCAGCCATATCTCATTGAGTTCTGAGCCATTTCAAGACCTGAAACCGCAACACCACCAGCGTTAGCAGCTTTACCAGGAGCAAACAAGATACCTTTATCAACAAACAAGTTAACACCTTCAGCAGTTGTAGGCATATTAGCACCTTCAGATACAACATAAACGCCGTTGTTTAACAAGTTCTGAGCATCTTTTTCATTTAATTCATTCTGAGTTGCACTTGGGAAAGCACAATCAGCTTTGTGATTCCATAATGGATTGTAATCAAGGTTAGGATCAACCGGAGTGAATACAGCGTTTGGATATTTTTCAACGTATTCTTTAATTCTTCCGCGCTTAACGTTTTTAAGTTCCATAACGAAAGCTAATTTTTCAGAGTTGATACCTTCTTCGTCATAAATATAACCAGAAGAGTCAGATAAAGTAATAACTTTACCGCCTAACTGTAATATTTTTTCAGTAGTAAACTGAGCAACGTTACCTGAACCGGAAACGATACAAGTTTTACCTTCTAAAGTCTGGTTTTTAGTTGATAACATTTCTGAAGCCATATAAACTGAACCGTAACCAGTAGCTTCAGGACGGATTAATGAACCACCCCAGTTCAAACCTTTACCAGTTAATACACCGGTAAATTCATTTTTCAATCTTTTGTACATTCCGAACATAAAACCGATTTCTCTACCACCAACACCAATATCGCCAGCAGGAACGTCAGTGTTAGGTCCGATATGACGGAATAATTCACTCATGAAGCTCTGGCAGAATGACATAACTTCGTTATCTGATTTACCTTTAGGATCGAAATCTGATCCACCTTTACCACCACCCATAGGAAGAGTAGTTAAGCTGTTTTTGAAAACTTGTTCGAAAGCCAAGAATTTCAAAATACCAAGGTTTACAGAAGGATGGAATCTTAAACCACCTTTGTAAGGACCAATAGCGCTGTTCATTTCAATTCTGAAACCGCGGTTTACCTGTACTTCACCCTGATCGTCTACCCAAGGTACTCTGAACATCATTACTCTTTCAGGTTCAACGATTCTTTCCAAAATTTTTGCTGAACGATACTCAGGGTGTCTTTCTAACACTAAAGATAAAGATTCAACAACTTCCTCAACAGCCTGGTGAAATTCTGGCTGAGCAGGATTTTTTGCAATTACTTCAGCCATGAAGTTTTTTACAAATTCTGACATACTAGCTCCATAAAATTTTTAAATGAAATGGTTTAGTTAATTTATTATTCTCTGGAATAGAATCTTTCCAAGGAGTAAAAGAGGTGTACTCTGCCACAACAGGGTATGATTTTCTGTCAATTAGTCTTAAAATATTTTTTTCCATTCTCACTCTCATTTACTCTAGAATCGAAAACTTTTTCGAGTTCACAATTCTAAGTTTCAAATTAATAACTAATTTGTGATATATCAAGAGAAAAATTTCTTCTAATATATTTTTTTAAAGTTGTTTTTTGAGTCTTATTCGATATATTTTTCTCTATTCTGATTTTTCGAGTAAAATACTAGGAATTAACATATTTAAAAGAGAAGTGCCCACATAAAGTAGTCTATTATAAGAATTGAAGCGGAGCTGAGAACAAATGACCTGATAGTGGAATGCCCCACTCCTTCTGCCCCGCCGGTAGTGTTAAAACCAATATGACAGCCAAGTAATGCTGTGGCTCCACCAAAGAAAATTCCTTTTGACATTCCAAAAAGGAAATCGCCAACTTCAAAAAACTTTCTTACCGAATCAAAAAAAACATTTGCCGAAATATCTAAGAAGAAATTGGAAATAACATAAGCTCCAAAGACGGCAATTACATTTGCAAAAACAATAAGTATGGGAATCATAATAATTGAAGCTAAAAATCTGGGCATTGCCAGAAAACGGATTTTATTTATCCCCATCACTTCAAGTGCGTCAATCTGTTCGGTAACTTTCATAGATCCCAGTTCGGCTGCTATGGATGCCCCGACTCTTCCTGCTATAATTATTGCAGTTAATACAGGGCCCAATTCTGTAATAATTGCTCTGCTTGTTGCGGTTCCTAAAAATGAAAGAGGCGCCAATCCTTTTAACTGATAGGCAGCCTGCCAGGCTGCAACAGCTCCGGTAAAAACAGCAATCACAAAAACAAGAGGCAGAGAATTCACTCCGATGTGTTCCATCTGATAAATAACCGAACGACGCTTTGATAATGCAGAAGGGAAAAATTTTACAATTTCAAAGCAGAGAATGGAAACCTGTCCTACTTCACGAAAGAAGTCTAAAGTTTTTTTCCCGATTTTACTAAAAAAATTTCCTGCCATCTGCTCTCTGTATTTGTAAAACCAATTGTAATTTATAAAAATGTAATGTAAATAACTATTTCTATACCTTATTTAAGAAAAGCTTTTACAAGCTTTTGTTCCAATTAAGTATAGATTTCTTTTTTCATTGTCAATTCAAATGAATTTGTTATTTTTATAGCGAGTAAATTTAATATAATTAAATTAAAATTTGGTGAGAGTATGCAATTAAATATTCAAAAAGTTGAAAGAGATGCAAAGGTTGAGTTGCCTAAGGATCTCGTTTTCGGTACAATGTTTACCGATCATATGTTTGAAATGGATTACAATCCTGAAAAAGGATGGCACAATGCAACTATAAAAAAATATGAAGACCTTAAATTAAATCCTGCAGCAATGGTATTTCATTACGGACAGGAAATTTTTGAGGGATTAAAAGCTTATAGACAACCAAATGGAAAAATTGGTCTTTTCCGTCCGGAAAAAAACTTTGAAAGAATGAACGTTTCTGCAAAACGTTTATGTATGCCTGAATTTGATGTAGATTTTATGGTAGAAGCTTTAAGAAAGCTTGTTGAACTTGACAGAGACTGGGTTCCTCAGTACGAAGGTCAATCTTTATATATAAGACCATTTATGATTGCAACTGATCCTTATGTTGGAGTAAGAGCATCATATACATATAAATTATTAATTATTTGTACTCCTGTTGGTCTTTATTATCCTGAAGGTTTAAAACCTGTACCGATAATGGTTTCTGAAGATTATGTAAGAGCCGTTAAAAAAGGTGTTGGTTTTACAAAATGCGGCGGTAACTATGCAGGCGGTATGATTGCTCAGCAGCAAGCTAAAGATGCAGGTTATACCCAGGTATTATGGCTGGATGCAAAAGAACAAAAATATGTTGAAGAAGTTGGAACAATGAACTTCTTTGCTGCTTTTGAAAATGAAATTGTTACTCCGGAATTAGGCGGATCAATTTTGGCAGGTGTAACAAGAATGTCAGCAATTGATGTTTTACGCGACTGGGGTTATAAAGTTACTGAAAGATCTCTTGAAATTAATGAACTATATGACGCTGATGGTAAAGGAACATTAAAAGAAATGTTCGGAACCGGAACAGCTGCAACTATTTCTTGTGTTGGTAAACTTCAGTTTGGTGAAAAAATAATTGAAGTAAGCAAAGGTGAAGCTGGTGAAATAAGTAAACGCTTATACAACGAAATTACCGGAATCCAGTTTGGTAAAGTTGAAGATAAATTCGGCTGGATGAATATTATTGATTAATGTTTACAACAGTTTATAAATTTAAGGCCCGATTTTCGGGCCTTTTTTATTTTAAAACGTAAAATAGTGTACAGAATAAAAATAAATTGCCATTCCACATTAATTTCTATTATTTTCTTGACAAGTGCACAATCGTTCACTATATTTGTAGTGAACATTGGAGCACTAGTATGAAAACAAATTTAACAGATCGCCAGCAAACAATTTTAGATTTTATCACTGAATTTGTAGAAACAAATGGTTATCCCCCTACATACAGAGAAATAGGGGCGCATTTTGGAATAGCTTCTACATTTGGTGTTAAACGTCATATTGATGCATTGGTAAAAAAAGGTTATCTGCACATCGAAAGTAATTCATCCCGTTCCCTATCTATTATTAATAATAGTTCGCCCCCTGAAAATACTTCCAGTGATAATATGATAGAAGTACCGGTTGTGGGACGCGTTGCCGCAGGTTATCCTATTCTTGCAGTTGAAAATATTGAAGATAACGTTCTGATAGATAAACGATTTGTAAAAAGCAAAAGTAACTGTTTCGGGTTAAGAGTTCGTGGTGACAGTATGATTAATGCCGGAATATTTGAAGGTGACATAGTTGTTGTTAATCAGCAATCCTCAGCCAATAACAATGATATAGTTGTTGCTATGCTTGGTGACGAAGCAACGCTTAAACGTCTTGTTAAGATAAACAACAGACTTTGTCTGATGCCGGAAAATGAAAATTATCCCCTTATTGAAGTTCATAACAGAGAAGATTTTACAATTATCGGAAAATTAGCAGCAGTATTCAGATTTTATAACTAGGAGCTATTATTATGAAAACAGAGATTTTTGCCCAGGCAATACTAAATAGATTCAGATTAAAATTTTTATACGAACATGAAAAAGTAACAATGGACCCTTATTTAATCGCATTTAATAAATGTGGTAAAAAAGTGATTTTTGGAAGAATAAACAGAACAAATGAAATAAGACAATTTGAATATGATAAAATATTTAATATAAAAACCGTCAACAGCGCACAATTTTCTCCTATTATACCAATTCTCCCGACGGTTAACTAATATTATGTTAGGAGGCAATAATGGAACGCTCAAAAGAGGAACAAAGAGTTGATCAACTTGTAAAGCAGTTTTGGAGATATGGCTATTTAACCGTAAAAAGGAAATATGGCACATATCTTAACGATCCCGGGCAGATCGGTGATTATGATGTTGATGCAATCGGCAAACAGATAAATGATTATGCTATTGGTATTACTCTTACAGAAGAAGATTTCAATAATCCGATTCTTGTTGAAAAAATCACATTCTTATCTTCACGTCATACAAAATATTCTCATAAAGATGTTCAATTAATAATAGGGACTACACGTAAATTATCAAATGAAGTTGCAGTGCTTCTTAATCGTATATCCCCTTCATTAAGGAAGAATGTAAAAGTAGTTTACTTCCCTGAAAAAAAATCGATTAATTAATATTTTTTTGAAACAAATTATTCTGCTCTCAGGTATAAACGCACAAGTTTATTAATCTTGACATTTTATATACCTAACTTTATTTTGCACAGTCAAAAAAAAAATTAAAGAGAATAATTTGCCCAAAAAGTTTGAAACAGAAATAGAGTCTGTGATTGAGAAGAAGAATGTTCCTGAACACATTGCAATTATAATGGATGGTAACGGAAGATGGGCTAAAAAAAGAGCTTTACCCAGAGCAGCAGGGCATAAAAAAGGCGTTAACACAGTAAGAGAGATAGTCGAAATATGTGCTGAAATTGGTGTTAAGTATCTTACCCTTTATACATTCTCTACCGAAAACTGGAACAGACCCAAAGATGAAGTTTCAACTCTTATGCAGTTAATTATTAAAAGTTTGAAATCTGAAACAAAAAAATTGCATGAAAATAATATCAGATTGTGCACAATAGGTGATAAAAATTTACTGCCTGAAAAGGTTAATAACGAACTCTCCGAGGCTATGGGGCTCACCAAAAACAATTCCCGGTTACAGTTAAATCTTGCTTTAAGTTACAGCGGCAGATGGGATATTGTGAATGCAGCCAGACAATTAGCCCAGAAGGTTAAAAACGGAGAAATTGAACCCGGACAAATTAATAATGATTTGTTTCAAAACTTTTTATCTACTTCTGAAATGCCAGATCCTGATTTGATGATAAGAACAGGCGGTGATTTAAGAATAAGTAACTTCCTGTTATGGCAGCTCGCTTACTCTGAAATTTTTGTTACAGAAAAACTTTGGCCGGATTTTTCAAAAAAAGATTTGATTAGTTCGATTTCGAATTTCCAAAACCGCGAAAGACGGTTTGGATTAACTAGTGAACAGATATAATATACCAATTAAATTGCTGGAAATATGATTAAGACTACAGGAAAATACGTTTTAAATTTATTTGTACTGCTTTTTGCATTTGCGTTGCTAAACAATTCTTATGCACAGTATGCTAAATCGAATTACAAAATTTTGGGTATTCGTGTTGAAGGAAATGTTACGACTGATGCTTCCACTATTATTGCAAATAGCGGACTTAAAATTGGTGACGAAATCGAAATTCCCGGCGATCAGACAATTACAGCGATCAAACGATTATGGCGTTTGAAAATATTCTCTGATGTTCAGATTCTTTCTGAGAAAAAAGTTGGCAACGGAATCTTTATTGTTATAAAGCTTGCCGAACATTCTCGAATTGAAAAATTTGTTCTTGTTGGAAATGATGATATAAGTGAAAGTACAATCTTTGAAAGTGTAAATTTTGTTACTGGCCAAATTATTAAGCAAACGGATTTATATAGAGCCGTTAAAGAAGTCAAAAAATTATATTTTAAAGAAGGCTTTCTTAATCCTACTGTAAATACGGAAACCTACTCATTTGCTTCGGCTGATACTACTGACGAGCAAATTATTGTAACTTGGATTAATAAAAACAACCCGGAAGAAGAATATAAAACTTACTATAATAGAGAAGATTATTCTTACAAAAGGCAATTAAAAAAGCTTAAAAGCAGAGTTTTAGTTATCTGTAATATCGATGAAGGCAAAGAAAGTGTTATCCGTGATATAGAATTTGTTGGAAACAACCACTTTGAAGATAACGAACTGGCCTCCACTTTTGATGAAACCCTACAGGCCGTTTGGTGGAAATTTTGGAGAAGTGGCGAATTTAACAGAGAAGAATTTGAAAGTGATAAAAAACTTTTGACAACTTTTTATCATCAAAGTGGATTTAGAGATTTTGAAATATTAAGAGACTCTCTCGTTGTTTCCGATAATGGTGAAGATCTTAAAATTATAGTTACTGTAAATGAAGGACAACAATATCGATTAAGAAACATCATTTGGGAAGGGAATACACTCTTTCCGGATAAACAGTTAAATGCACGTTTACAAATGAAAAAAGGCGATGTTTTTGACTATGATAAATTCAAGCAAAACTTACGAGGAAATGAAAAGCAAAATGATGTTTCAGCATTGTATTATGATAGCGGATACCTGAAGTTTGGCGCGGTTCCTGAAGAAAAGAAAATTGGAAAAGATTCTATAGATATAGTTATCAAAGTATATGAAAACGATCGCTTTAAAATCAATAAAGTTGATATTAGTGGTAATACGAGGACTCAAGAAAAAGTTATTCGCAGAGAATTATTCACCATTCCGGGTGATCATTTCAGCAGAAGCTTGATTTTTAGAAGTCTACAGCAATTGGCTAACTTAAAATATTTTAATGTTGAAAAACTTTATAAAGAAGGATTGGGCTATGATCTTTCAAGCGACAGTACAGTAAATATTTCTTATAAGGTTGAAGAAAAATCTAGTGATTATCTTAATGCTTCGGTTGGGTACAGTGAATATTTTGGATTCAGCGGATCTATTGGTGTTACTTTAAGTAACTTCAGTCTTGCACATCCATTTACTCAGGGTGGCGGACAAGTTCTTAATTTCAACTGGCAATTTGGTGTGAACAACTACTATAGAACATTTTCTCTTGGTTTTACTGAACCTTGGTTTATGGATACTCCTACTTCTTTAGGTTTCAGTGTTTTCAGTACTCGTCAGAGATACTATTATGATCTTGAACAAATTGGTGGATCGCTTACTGTCGGTAAAAGATTAACCTGGCCGGATAACTACTTCTATGTTCAGGGATTTGTAAAATACCAATCCAATAACGTTATTGAAGGTGGTACTTACTATCGTCAAGGTAGATCTGAACAATTTATGGTTGGATTAGGGATTTCAAGAACAGACATTGATAATCCGATATTTCCATCAAGAGGTTCAAAAATACTTTTCAACACAGAACTTTCCGGCGGACCATTTTTACCTGGTGATGTAGATTATTTCAAAGCTACTTTTAAAGCAGAATTTTATAAAAGATTGTTTAATTCTAATAGAATAGCATTATATTACAGTACTGATGTTGGTTTTATTAAAGAATTAACCAGAGGAACACCGATTCCTTACATTGAACTATTTTATATGGGTGGTAACGGAATGCGTCCGGCAACAACTCCTCTCAGGGGTTATGAAGATGCAAAAGTTGGCCCTAAATATACAGAATCTGACGGTACAATAAGAGAAATTGGTGGTCATGTAATGGCGAAACATACTCTCGAACTCCGAGCTGCACTTGCTCTTGAACCTATGCCTATATATGTTCTTGCATTTGCGGAAGCTGGAAATGTTTGGGAAAATATTAATAAAGCCGATATGTTCGACTTAAGAAGATCTTATGGTTTAGGTGCCCGTATACTTATTAACCCGATTGGTCTTATTGGATTT
This sequence comes from Rhodothermaceae bacterium, assembly GCA_041725875.1. Lineage (GTDB taxonomy): Bacteria > Bacteroidota > Ignavibacteria > Ignavibacteriales > Melioribacteraceae > JBGRQB01. Next base: position 6,383 of record JBGRQB010000079.1, on the reverse strand, counting down.
GATTATGGTTATGGTGTTGACAGACACTTAACTGAAGCCGGAATGGCTCCCAAATGGGAGTTCCACTTCCAATTTGGTCGCGGTGGATTTTAATTAATTTATTTAAATAAATGAGGTTAACGTGAAAAAAGCGATTTTTTTAACAATTTTATTATTAGCTAGTGTAAGTTTATTTGCTCAGACTCAGAAAATTGGTTATGTAAATGTACAGACTGTTATGGAACAGTATCCTGCTGCAATTAAAGCTAACAGCGATCTGGAAGCTTTAGTTACTGAATGGAGAACTACTCTTGCAAATATGCAGAAAGAACTTCAGAATGTTGCTGCTGATTACCAGAAAAAAGCTGCTACAATGTCAAAAGAAGCACAGGATGCCGCTCGTAAAGATTTAATGAAAAGAGAACAAGATCTTCAGCAATTTAACCAACAGAAATTTGCTCAGCCAAATGGAGAAATTTTTGTTAAACAAGCTCAGCTAATGGAGCCTATTAACAAAAGAATCCTTGCTGTAATTGAACAAGTTGCAAAAGAAGAAGGTCTTAAATTTATCGTAAACAAAACTGACGTTAACACTATCTTTTTATATGCTGACGCTGAATACGATATGACTTTCAAAGTTATTGATAAACTTAAAAGAGGAAAATAATTCCCCTTTTTACTTGTTTTAAAAACAGCTATCATTAATTTACTTTATCTTAGTAATTAGTATATTTGCTAAGTGATTTTTTAATGATAGCTGTTTTCTATTTATATTCAGGATGGTACATATGAAAAAATCATTATTCTTAACCGGATTTATTTTATTTTTATTTTCACAATCAATGTTTGCTCAACTTAAAGTTGGCTATATTGATTCAGATTACATAATTAAACAACTTCCCGATGCTCAGGATATTCAAAAACAACTGGATCAGTTTATTCTGGAATGGAAAGAAGAACTGATTACTCTTGAAAAAGAATATGAAAAAGCATTAAAAGATTTTGAAGAAAGACAGTTAATAATGAGTGAAGAAAAAATAAAACTCACTCAAAAAGAACTTGAAACTCAACAAGCCGAAATACTTAAATTTCGCGACCAAAAATTTGGTGTTCAGGGAGAACTGTTTAAGAAACAGGAAGAACTTATGAAACCAATCCAAAACAGACTATTTACTGCGGTTAAAGAAATTGCTGAAGAAGACGATTACGATTTTATTTTTGACAGAAGTGGTGATATGATGTTTGTTTATGCCAAAGAAAAATATGACCTAACCAACAAAGTTTTAGACAAAATAAAATAATAAATATGACAATAAAAGTTAAAGATATCGCCGAACTGGTCGGCGGTAAAATTATCGGAAATGAAAATATCGAAATTAAAAATATTGCAAAAATAGGAGATGCCGTTACCGGTGATCTCACTTTTTTGTATATGTCTTCCTACGAAAAATTTCTGGAAACTACAAAAGCTTCTGCAGTATTAATAAAACCTTCAATAAATAAAGCAAATCCTGATGTAACCTACATCGAAACAGAAGCCCCGGAAAAAGCACTGCTAAAAGTAATTTTAACTTACTTTAATCCGGAATTTAAACTTGAAGGAATCGATCAGACAGCCTTTATTCCCTCTTCGGCAAAAATTGGAAAAAATGTTGCCCTTGGCAGAAATGTTGTTATTGGAGAAAACTGCGTTATTGATGATAACACAAAAATATTTCATAACTCAGTTTTATCTGATAATGTAAAAACAGGTAAAAATTGCCTGCTACACGCAAATGTTACAATCAGAGAAAATTGCACAATTGGAGATAATGTAATAATTCACTCGGGAACCGTAGTTGGTTCCGACGGTTTTGGATATTCTCCAGACAAAGAAGGAAACTACACAAAAATTCCTCAAATAGGTAATGTTGTAATTGAAGATGATGTTGAACTTGGTTCAAATGTTTCAATTGACAGAGCAGCTCTTGGTTCCACAATTATTAGGAAAGGAACAAAAATAGATAACCTTGTACAGGTTGCACATAATGTTGAAATTGGAAAAAGTACTGCTATTTCTGCTCAAACAGGCATTTCAGGCAGTACAATTGTTGGTGATAATTGCATAATGGGCGGTCAGGTAGGATTAGCAGGTCATCTTGAAATCTGCAATGGTGTTATGATTGGCGCTCAATCAGGTATATCTAAATCCATCACTAACTCCGGAAAATATTTCGGATACCCTGCAAAAGAGATGGGTTTGGCACTCCGCCAGGAAGGACATATTCGCAATCTTCCCAAATATGCCGACAGAATAAAAGCTTTGGAAAAAGAATTAAATGAATTAAAAGATAAAATTGAGGATTGTTAAGGATGCTTGAATTACAGAGAACTATAGAAAAACCGGTGTCAATTTCAGGAACCGGACTCCATACAGGTGCTTCGTGCACTATGACATTTAAACCAGCTCCTGAAAATTACGGTATTAAATTTATAAGAACAGATCTTGCAGATTCACCCGAAATTCCTGCAAATGCAGATTACGTTGTAGATATTTCAAGAGGAACAACTCTTGGTCTGGGAGATGCAAAAGTTTATACTGTTGAACACGTTCTTGCTGCTCTTGTTGGTTTACAGCTGGACAACATAAAAATTGAACTTAACGGCATAGAGCCACCTGTTGGCGACGGAAGTGCAATGCCTTATGTTGAAATTTTGAAAGAATCTGGTTTTGTAACTCAGGAAGAACCCAAAGATTATCTTGTAATTGATGAAACCGTAACATTCAAAGATGAAGCAAACGGAATTGATATAGTTGCTCTTCCTCTTGATGATTACAGAATTACCGCAATGGTTGATTACCACAATCCTGCTCTTGGAAGTCAGCATTCCGGGTTATTTAGTTTAGAAAAAGAATTCGAAACAGAATTTGCAGCAGCCCGAACTTTCTGCTTTTTAAGTGAAGTTGAAGCATTAGCTGAAGCTGGTTTAATTAAAGGCGGTAACCTTGATAATGCTGTTGTTATTGTTGACCACGAAATTGATGAAGCCGGATTGACCGATCTTCAGAAAAAAATCGGGTTAGACGAGCCAATGACAGTTGGTGAAAACGGATTTTTGAATGGAAAAGATTTCAGATTCAAAAACGAACCTGTTCGTCATAAAGTTCTTGATATGCTGGGTGATCTTGCTTTAATTGGTGCTCCTATTAAAGCTCAGATACTTGCTGCTCGTCCGGGACACAAAGCAAATGTTGAGTTTGCAAAAAAAATTAGAAAATTATATCAACAGAAAAAACTGGAAAAACAATTCCAGCACGTTAAAAAAGAAGGTGTTGTATTTGATATAAACGCAATCCACAAAATTCTTCCTCATCGCTATCCGTTTTTATTGGTAGATAAAATTGTTCATCTTGAACTTGGAAAGAAAGTTGTTGGTATCAAATCAGTAACATTTAACGAACCTCACTTCCCTGGTCACTTCCCTGGCGAACCTGTAATGCCTGGTGTTTTAATGATTGAAGCAATGGCTCAGACTGGCGGTATTATGACTCTTGGAGCAATAAAAGACCCGAGTGAAAAACTGGTGATGTTCACAAGTATTAACAATGTTCGTTTCAGAAAACCTGTAGTTCCTGGTGATCAGCTTGTAATGGAAGTTGTACAAAAAGCTCACAAACGCAATATTATTATTATGAGCGCTAAAGCTTATGTTGACGGAACTTTGGTAACCGAAGCAGAATTTACAGCTGCTATAGTTGATAAAAAATAATTACGGAAAAAAAATGAAAAATATACATCCAACTGCTATTGTTAGTCCTGAAGCAAAAATAGGAGAAAATATAGAAGTCGGTCCTTATGCAATTATTGAAGCCGATGTGGAAATCGGCGATAACTGTAAAGTTGGTCCTCACGCCTGTATCTATGATGGTGCCAGAATAGGAAACAACGTAAAAATATTACAGGCAGCTGCTGTTTCAAATATTCCGCAGGATTTAAAATTTGATCCTGACTTCAAAAGTCAGTTTTATATTGGCGATAATACTACCATCAGAGAATTCGCTACTCTTCACAGAGGAACCGAAGATCTTGGATATTCAAAAATTGGAAGTAATTGCCTGGTAATGGCTTATGGTCATATAGCACACGATTGTATAATTGGCAATAATTGTATAATTGTTAACAGTGTTCAGGTTGGCGGTCATGCCAGAATTGAAGATTACGCAATCATCGGCGGAAGCACTCCGGTTCATCAGTTTTCTAAAATTGGCGCACATGCTATGATTGGCGGCGGACTTCGTGTTGTTAGTGACGTTCCTCCTTTTATAATGGCAGCTGGTGAACCATTAAGATTCGGAAATGTAAATATTGTCGGATTGCGAAGAAGAGGTTTTACAAACGATCAGATTTCAAACATCAAAGATTGTTACAAACTTCTTTATAAATCAGGAATGAACACCACACAGGCAAAAGAAGCAATGATGGAAAAATATCCTGATGATGAATGTGTTGCTAAAATAGTTGAATTTATTAACAATAGTGATCGCGGAATTATAAAAGGATGAAATGGCAATTAGTTTCTGACGGGTTTAATACCGGTCAGCACAATATGGATTATGATCTTGAACTTGCAGCCAAATGCGATAATGACAGTGCATTTCTGCGATTCTATCGCTGGGAGCCTTATTGTATTTCTCTTGGCGCTAATCAAAAGTACAATGATATTAATCTTGATAAAGTTAAAGAAGACGGGCTCGAAGTAGTTAAGCGTCCTACCGGCGGAAGAGCAATTCTTCATGCCGAAGAACTTACCTACTCTGCTATAGTTCCTCTTGGCTGCGGGTTAAGCAACCGCGAAATTTACACAAAAATTTCTCTTGCTTTGGTTCGCGGATTAAAAATATATGATTCAAATCTTTCAGCTGTTGAACTGGAAAATGTTCAGCCAAATTTTCCCGATCTGCTGAATCAACCAAGCGGAGTTTTATGTTTTGCAAGTACAGCCAAAAGTGAAGTAAAGCATAAAGGGAAAAAACTAATTGGAAGTGCACAAAGAAAAATGAACTCGGTTGTTTTGCAGCACGGTTCAATATTGTGCGGAACCTTTCATACAAAACTGCCGGAGTATTTGCAGGTTGATAACTCTGAAATTGAAGGTTTGAATAATGAATTAAAATCTAAAACTACTGAATTGGAAACAATATTAAACACTACAACCGATTACGCGAAACTGGAAAAATGTTTAATTCAGGGTTTTGAAGAAGAATGGAATATTAGTTTTTAGCGTAAAGGAAAAGATATGAGTTTACATTCGGAATTAAAAGTAATAACAACGCAATCCCTTATTTTGTCAAAACAAAAAGGGATAAAAATTTCTGCTCTGACAGCCTACGATTTTTTAACTGCCCGTATTCTTGATATGGCAGGTATAGATGTAATTCTTGTTGGCGATTCATTAAGTAATGTTTTTCAGGGAAATGAAACTACTCTTCCCGTAACACTTGATGAAATGATATATCATACAAAAGCTGTCAACAAAGGTGTGAGTAGAGCTATGGTTGTTTGTGATATGCCTTTTATGACGTACCAGACAAACATAGATGAAGCTTTCCGAAATGCGGGTCGCGTAATGAAAGAAACTCACGCAGGCGCCGTTAAAATGGAAGGTGGCGAACAACTGGCAGATACAATATTTAAGATCACCCAAAATGGTATTCCTGTTATGGGGCATATTGGTCTTACACCGCAAAGCATTCACCAGTTTGGAAGTTACAAGGCCAGAGGAAAAGATAAATCTGAAGCTGAAAAAATTATCAATGATGCAAAAGCATTGGAACAAGCCGGAGCATATGCAGTAGTTGTAGAAAAGGTTCCTGCTGAACTGGCAAAAAGAGTTACTGAAAGTGTTTCAATTCCTACAATTGGTATTGGAGCCGGAGTTCATTGCGACGGACAAATACTTGTAACTCAGGATATGCTTGGTATTAATGAGAATTTCAGTCCGCGCTTTGTTCGCAAATATGCTAATCTTGCAGAAACAATTGGTTCTGCAGTTAAAAATTATGTAGAAGATGTAAAAGAAACGAAATTTCCGGAAGAAAAAGAGAGCTATTAATTCTTATGAAAAAACTTTTAATTCCCCTGCTGTTTTTGTTTTTAGCAGTTACTTATTCTCAAGAAACTGCTGATGTTCAAAAGATAATCAAAAAAGTAAATGTTTACGATATTTGCGGTGACAAGGACGGGATAACTGCCGGCTCAGTTCCACGTACAAGCAATGCTTCTTTGGTGCATTCATCAAACTCTCCATTCACTGGTTAAGTTCTTTAAATTTAACATCTCACTAGATCCCACGTTCTTTCTGGATGTATCGATTCTCACTGACGTCTCTACTTGAAATGGTGGCCGCCGGAAATTTACGTCCTA
>JBGRQB010000078.1:0-18073 GCA_041725875.1 Rhodothermaceae bacterium | reverse complement strand
GTCTCTTTGTCAAGTTTGCCGATATTCCTCTTTTTGTATATTTATTTACTTTTATTGATGGATATAAAGATGCTCGATTTAACTTTACCCCACAAGATTTTACGTTGTCATTTAACGCCAACAGATTTTGGTCATATTCTCTAACAAGAGAAAATCCTCAGACAACAATAAATCGAGATTTTACAGCCAACAGATCGATGGGCTTTAATTGGAAGATGACTGAAAAATCGTATTTGAATCTTGAAATGAAATACAAAGTTGATGTTAGTTCTTCATACGCGCATCTTTTGGTTGACGAAATAACGAATTTTGACAGATCTGAAAGGCAAATTTGGAGAGATATTTTTAATGGCCCGCTTTTTGGCAAAGATACAAAATATACACAGCGAGTTGAGTTTCGAATATCACCTAAATTACCATCTTGGCTAGGTTTGCAGAAAAACTTTGCATTCGGGTTTAGATATGCGTCTACTTATAATTGGAGTCGTGATTTGCGAAGTCAAACTGGTGGAATAAGAGCCGGTTTTGATAATAAGTTTTCTGCAACTTTATCAGTTAATTTGAAAAATATTGGAGATCAGATTTTTTCAAATCCTAAATCTTCTGGAAAAAACAGACGTAGTAGTACTGGTTCTTCAAATAGAGGTAGAACCAGAAGAGGACGCCAAGAAATTAAAGAAGAATCTACAAAAACTGAAGCTTTGGCAGAAGGAGAGTCTCTTGCAAAGAAAGAAAAGCCTTCTTCAACTGAGAAAAATAAAAACTCAAATCCAGATATTTTAGATGATGAGTTTGTAAATGTGAAAAAAACATCAACAACCGATGAAGTAGTAGAAGATGAAGATCCATCCATTTTTGAAACGGCATTAGTATATCTACAACAGGCAACTAAATGGACTTTCTTCGATTATAGAAAAATTAATATAAGTTTTGATCACTCAGAGCAATTTATTATTCCTGGACTAAGAACTTCTAATGCCGGATTTAGCAATTTCTGGGGATTTTCTTCTGATGAAAAAAATGGACCTACTCGCGGATTTATGCTAGGTTTAAGTATGGATGGATATGGTTTATTGCAACCTAACCTTAATATTAATAAATCATTTTCAGTTAAAAATTCAATAAACCTAAAGACTTCAAGAGAATTGTGGAAAGGTGCTAGACTTGATATTACTTGGAATGTAAACTGGGGTAAAAATGATGCCATTTCGATGGAAACAGACGAATATGGAGTAGTTGTACCTGAAAAAACATATTTGCAGTCATCCAGTACAAATATGAATAAAACATTCCTTGCCCTGCCTTTTGGTAGTAATATTGATAATATAAGAAATGCTTATTTTTCTCAGGATTCAACTCTTTCACAACAAAAAAGAATTGAAAACTCGTTTTTCGACGAAATGGGCTCTGTTCCGGGAGTTTCCAGCGTGATATCCAAACTTTTCCCGGGTGATGTTGGTAAAGATATTGAAAAATATTTCCCAAGACCAAACTGGAGATTTAACTGGTCAGGACTGGAAAAAATTGGATTTTTATCGAAAATATTTTCTAAGTTAAGTTTATCACACGGATTTTCATCAAAATATACAGCTTCTTGGAAAGCTGTTCCCGGAGATCCGGAACAAATTCAGTCTCAGACTGTTACAACAGGATTCAAACCATTAGTTGGTGTTAACTTCGGACTTGACAAACTGATAGGTGGAAAATTAAATGGTTCTATTAAATATAATGTTAATACATCCTATGATGTTTCATTTTCAAATGCCAGAATAACTGAAACAGGAACAAACGATATCTCTTTTTCAGCAAGCTATACAAAATCCGGTTTTGAACTTCCTCTTTTTGGATTATCACTGAAAAATGATATTACAGCTTCATTTAGTTATACAATGTCTTCAAGCGAAAAAAATGCTTACGATCTTAGAAAAGATGAAGATGGTAAACTTGTTGCTCCGGTTCCGCTAGATGGTACTGAAAGAATCACAATTGAACCTAAAATTAAATATGTTATGAGTTCTAAAGTTACTGCATCGGTATTTTACAGAAGAACTACAGTTGCTCCAAAAGGGGCTTCTAAAATTCCGGAAACAATAACCAATGAAATGGGACTGGAAGTACATATTGCAATTAAATAAGAGGAAATTATGCACAAAATTTTATGGATAGATGACGAAATAGAAATGTTGCGTTCTCACATTCTGTTTCTTACAGAAAAAGGATATAAGGTTGATACAGCAACAAACGGTGAAGATGGAATAAGTAAAGTAAGAGATACAAATTACGATCTTATTTTTTTAGATGAAATGATGCCCGGTTTGGGCGGATTGGAAACTCTTTCAAAAATAAAAGAAATGAAACGTGCCATTCCTATTGTAATGGTTACCAAAAGTGAAGAAGAAAGTTTGATGAACGATGCAATTGGCAGTAAAATAAATGATTATCTTATAAAACCGATTGTTCCTTCACAAATTTTGATGGTTTGTAAAAAAGTACTTCAAAGCAAAAAAATATCAGAAGAATATGTTACAAAAGATTATCTGAGTGATTTTAACCAGATAAGCCAGCGTTTGATGGACAGACTTGATAATGACGACTGGATAGATATTTATGCGAAACTTGTTAATTGGGATATTGAACTTGACGAACACAGAGAAGTCAATTTACGCCAACTCTTGGATGAACAAAGAAAAGAATGTAATAAAGAATTCAGTAAATATGTTGAACGAAATTATAAATATTGGATTAACAATCCCGATGCTGAGGATACTCCTAAGTTTTCAACAGATATAATGGAAGATTATGTTGCCCCGCATTTGAAAAGAACAAACGGACCAACATTCTTTTTTGTTTTGGATTGTCTCAGACTCGATCAATGGAAAGTTCTTGAAAAACATTTGCAGGAACTCTTTCACATAAAAACAGATCATTATTATTCAATTTTACCAACTGCCACTGCATATTCCAGAAACGCTTTGTTTAGTGGTCTTTTCCCGGCAGAAATTAGCAAATATTTTCCTGAATTTTGGAAAAATGGTGATGATGAAAGGGGATTAAATAATTATGAAAAAGATCTTTTGCAGAATCAGCTTGAAAGATTAAATATCAAACTCAGAAATGATTTGAAATATCTTAAAATAATTGACCCGGATGTGGGAAGATCTTTTGAAGGCAATGTAACTTCTCATAAAAAAACACATTTTATGGCTGTTGTTGTTAACTTCTTAGATATGGTTGCTCACGGAAGAAGTGATTCCGATTTGCTGAAGGAAATTGCTCCTGATGAAGCTGCATACAGATCATTAACAAACAGCTGGTTTACTCATTCGTCACTTTATAATACTTTCAAAAAAATAGCAACTATTCCAAATGCAAGAATTGTTCTTACAACTGATCACGGTAGCGTAAGAAGCTTGAGAGCTGCAAAAGTTTTAGGCGATAAAGAAGCTTCTCATAATCTCAGATTTAAGTTTGGAAGAAACCTGAAAGTTGACGGTAAGTACGCAATTAAGATTAATAAACCTGCCGAATATAAACTTCCTGATAAGGGGATGACTGTAAATTATATCTTTGCCAAAGAAGATTTTTATTTTATTTATCCTACTGATTATCATAAGTTTCAGAATCAATATAAAGATACTTTCCTGCACGGAGGAATCTCTATGGAAGAGATGATTCTGCCTGTGGTAACTATGGAGAGTAAGGTTTAATGGAATTTCCTGTTTTATTTGAAATTAAAACAGAGGAAGAAACAATATCAATCGCAAAAGAATTTAGCGAAATTCTTCAGCAGGGAGATATTGTTACTCTTAATGGTAATCTTGGTGCAGGCAAAACTTTTTTTACAAAGGAAGTCTGCAAAAATTTTGGAATTACAAACAGTAGTAGTCCCTCATTTGCAATTGTGAATCAATATGACGGCGACTGCAGAATATATCATTTTGATTTTTACAGAATCAAAAAAGAAGTTGAATTAGCAGATTTGGGATTTGAAGATTACATTAATGATCTTGATGCGATTTGCTTTATTGAATGGTCAGATATGTTTCCCGATGTTCTTCCTGCCGAAAGGTATGAAGTAACATTAGAATTAAAACAAGATAATACACGCGAATTGAAAATTAATAGATATGAAAGATAAATTACCAATATTGGCTATTGAAACCAGCGACGAGCTTTGCAGCGTTGCTGTAATGATTGATGAAACAACATTTGCAGAAACTTCAATCAAACAAAAACATGTTCATTCAGAAAAACTTATCCAGCTTGTTGAACAAACGTTAAAACTTGCAGGAATTGAGCTTAAAGATATTAAAACAATAGCTGTTTCTGAAGGCCCAGGTTCATTTACCGGTCTAAGAATCGGAATGGCAGTTGCAAAAGGAATGGCTCTTGCTCAGGGATGTTTCTTTATTGCAGTGCCTACAATTGATGCAATTGCTCTTCAGGTTTCAGCAACTCTCAGTGAAAACAGCACATTTAAAATTGTTAATAATATCAACAGGGAAGAAGTTTATTTTGCAGGATATTCTGTGAAAAATAACGAATATCATAACGGCGTTCCTCTTAAAATAGTTGATAAAAAAGATGTTGATGAAGAACTGGATGAAAAAGATGTTGTTTTTGGTTCTTACAGACCAATAAAAAATAATTATAAAACAGCAGCTCCCGATGCCAGATTTGTAGCAATGTGGGCATATAAATTTGGCGAAAAACTTGTAACCCGAGAGTACGATTATATTGAGCCAAATTATTTGAAAAAATTTGTAGTGAGGGGTAAATCATGACAAAAAAATTACTGTTAATCTTTCTCTTTTTAGGATTTATTTTTGCGCAGGATCAACCTGTTGCAACTTTTAATAAAACAAATCACAATTTTGGCAATGTAAAAGAAGGCAAGTTTGTTGTTTGTGAGTATGTTCTCGAAAACACCGGAAAAAGTGATCTTTTAATTGAAAAAGTAAAAGCTTCCTGTGGCTGTACTGCAGTTGCTCCGCAAAAAACAAGATTAAAACCGGGTGAAATTACAAGTCTGAAAGTAGAATTTAATACATTCAGAAGAGAAGGAAAACAGCGCAAATTTGTTTACGTTTTTACAAATGACCCTAAACAGCCGCAAACCAGATTATCATTTACCGCTAATATTCTGAAAAAAACAGAAGAGGAAATGAAAAATGAAAAAGTTGCGCTAATCAAAATTGAAAAAAATTATTTTGATATTGGTAAAGTAAAAAAAGGTGAAAAACGAGCTGTAAAAGTTCCAATTAAAAATGTTGGAAAAGAAGCACTTGTAATTCGTGCTGTTAAATCTACCTGCAGTTGTTTATCCGCCGAACTTACTTCTAAAAGATTTGAACCGGGAGAATCAGGATTTATAAATCTTGAACTGGATACTACAGATTATATTGGGAAAATGAGCAGGACAGTTACAATTATTAGTAATGATCCGTATAACACATATAAAGCTGTTTCAGTTTATGTTAATATTGTAAAATAGAGTCAGGTTAAGATGTTAATTTTCAGAACTGTTGAAGAGATGCAGCAATATTCGGAAGAACAAAGATGTTTTGGTAAAAAAATCGGATTTGTTCCCACAATGGGGTTTTTGCACGACGGGCATTTATCACTTGTTGAAAAAGCAAATCAGGTTGCAGATATTACCATTGTTTCAATTTTTGTTAATCCGACACAATTTGCTCCAGATGAGGATTTGGGAAATTATCCCAGAGATTTTGAAAGAGATGAAACTCTGCTTAAAGAAAAAAATGTTGATGCGATTTTTTATCCGACCGCAGATGAAATATATCCTAAGGGTTATCAGACCTACGTAAATGTTGAAGAAATTTCAAAACAATATGAAGGCGCTTCTCGTCCCACCCACTTTAGAGGAGTTACGACAATTGTTTCAATTTTGTTTAATGCGGTAAAACCTCATTTTGCTGTGTTCGGACAAAAAGATGCGCAGCAGGCATCTGTAATCAGAAAGATGGTTGAAAACCTGAAGTATGGTATTGAAATTATTGTTGAGCCGATAAAGAGAGAAGAAGACGGTCTTGCAATGAGTTCACGAAATGTCTACTTAAGCAAAGAACAAAGAGAAGAATCCATAATATTGAACAGAACACTTCTGGCAGTTGAAAAAACTGTTAAAGAAGGTGAAATAAATCTGGATACAATTTATAAACTTGTTGAAAATAAAGTTGGTGAAATTAAAACCGGACGATTAGATTATTTTTCCATTGTTGAACAAGATTCATTCAATGAGCCTGAGCACCTGGAAGAAAATAAAAAATACTTTGCTCTTATTGCTGTCTTTTTCGATTCAACCAGATTGCTTGACAATTTGATTATAATTACTTAACTAGAACCAACAAATAACCAAATTGAGATTTAATATGCAAAAACATTTCTTTAAGATTTTTACTGCAATTTTGATTGTAGGATTATGTTTCGGACAATCAAATAAAAAATGGCAGGTAATTAAAGAAGATTCTGAAAAAATAATTTATCTTGATACAAAAAATATAAGCGAAGTCGGCGATCAACTCTCTGTCTGGAGTATGTTTGTTTATAAAGTTATGTCTAAAACAGACGAAAACGGCAGAAGAATTGGTAAAGTTAAAAACCAATATGTTATTAACAGAAGCGCAAAAAACTTTTCTGTTGTCGGAAAACTTACTTACGATGAAATTGGCAGAATAATTAAAAACAATAATAATCCGGTAGGACCTGCAAATCAGGTTAAGAGCGAAGCTGTGGATATTTCAACTGATAAAGATGTTGAACTTATCGCCAAAATGGCCGAGCAATTTCTTAAAACCGGAACACTTGTTGCCGAAGTTGCACCTGCTGAAGAAGAGACCAACGATGAAGAGTATGCAGAAGAGGAAGAAACTTACGATTCTGAATCTGAAGAAAGTATGGATGTGCAGCCGGCTAAACCTGTAAAAAAAGCTCCATTAATTCCGGTTAAAACAAAAGAAAATAAAATAGTTTTTCGCAGATCAAAAGATAAATCAGAAGATATTCCTTCGGCAAATCCGGTTTCGGATGATATTCCAAAAGCCAGACCCGCTGGTTCCGAAGCGAAATATAATGTTGAAAATGAACAAGTAGTACGAGGTGTTATTTTTACAGATGGAAATATTTTTGTAGTGCAAAAATCTTCTTGGAAAGAAAAATATAAAGCCGAAAAAGCTGTTAAAAGATTGAAGCAAAAAGGAGAAAAAGCTTTTATGACAGAAGCAAATATCCCGGCAAAAGGCGGAACCTGGTACAGAGTAAGAGTTGGTTATTTTAACTCTTTAAGTGAAGCTGAAAAATATGTAAGAAATCATCGATAAAAATTAATTGTAAAGGTTGTTCCGGTTTTCTGACCGGAATTAACCTTGATATTCCCGCCTAACATTCTGATTATCTGTTTCGACAAACTCAAGCCAATTCCGGAACCATTCTGTTTTGTAGTAAAAAACGGAATAAAAAGTTTTTCCAGAACATTCTCTTTTATTCCCGGTCCGTTATCATTTATTTCAATTACAGGTTTTCCCATCAAGTTAAGATAAGCTTTCAATTCTATGTTTTTTTCCGGTTGACTCTGAATTGCTTCAATTGCGTTTTTCAAAATGTTGATTAAAACTTGTTCCAGTAATGCAGGATCCGTAGTTATATCAAGCGTTTTAGGTAAAATTATTATTGAGAAATTTATTCCTGATTCTTTTAACTGAATTTGAAAAAGATTTTCAATTGAATTAAAGATCTCAGAAATTCGGGCAATCTTAAAATTCGGCTGAGGTATTCTGGTCAGACTCCTATAACTGTTTACAAAATTTATTAATCCGACACTTCGTTTTTCAATTGCTGTAATTGCATCGGAAATATCTTCAAATGTTTCGCCCGGCTTGCTTAAGTCAGTCGACTCACTATGGAGTAAGGAGTTTACTGTTCCGGCCAAAGAAGAGATAGGAGTAATTGAATTCATTATTTCGTGAGTTAAAACCCGGATCAATTTATTCCAGGCAATCAGTTCCTGTTCTTCAAGTTCGTTCTGAATATTCTGCAAAGAGATAAGAGTAAAAGTTTTATTTTTCTGTTTAAATTTTGTGGCAGCAACAATAATCTGAATCAATTCATTATTAATTGAAAGCTTCAAAACATCTTTTTCTCCAGGAGAAATATCGATTAATTTTTTAAGCTGATTATTTTCAAAACTTTCCAGATTATTAATATTTACAAGATGCTGAACATTTAATAATTTTTTTGCCGCATTATTTATAAAACTTATTTTTCCATCCTGTGAATAAGAAATCAGACCAACATCAATGTGATGAAGAACAGTTTCCAGATATTTGAAGTTTTCCTCTTTTTCACTTCTTGTTTCCTGAAACTCCCTGATCACTTCATTCATTGCTTTCCCAAGTTCGGCAAATGATTTACCCTTTTTCGGAAAGGAGAAGTTTTGTGAAAAATCGGAATATTTCACAGATTGTAAAAAGCGGGTTACTTCCTTATTTGCCGTGTTTACAAATTGGACAAGATTGTAAATCTGAAAATAGAGAATTATTAAAATCAAAAGTGATGTTGCCGGCAAATCATATTCATAATGAATGAAAAAGATCAAAAATATATTTGCAATTATAAGCAGTATTCTGAATGTTATATTAAAATGAAAACTTTTCATCAGATGCCGTATTTTTCAATTCTTCTGTATAAAGAGGTGCGGGTCAGACCCAACTCATCTGCTGCTTTTGTGATGTTGCCTTCATATTTTGTTAAAACTTTTCTGATAATCATTTTTTCAATATTTTCCAGATTATAACTTTCCAGCGACATTTCATCTGAGATAGAATCATTTCCGGAAAAGAAAAAATCTTTTGGCTGAAGCACAGAAGATTCTGATAAAATAACAGCGCGTTCAATGGAATGTTGCAATTCGCGTACATTTCCCGGCCAATTGTAAGCTGCCAGTTTTTTGTAAGTCGTTTCAGTTAAGCGGATACCCGGCTTGTTATATTTTTGCTTAAACTTTTCCAGAAAATAATCTGTGAGTAGTTTTATATCTTCTTCACGATTTTTCAACGGCGGTAAATTAATTTCTACAGTGTTAATTCTGTAAAGTAGATCTTGTCTGAAAGAATTTTCAGAAATCATTTTTGAAATCGGCATATTTGTAGCACAAATCAATCTTACATCAAATTTGTGTTTTACATTGGAACCTACTCTGGAAACTTCCCGATTTTGAAGTACGGTAAGCAGTTTAATCTGCAGCTCAACAGGGAGATTTCCGATTTCATCAAGAAAAAGTGTTCCGCCGGAAGCAATTTCAAATCTTCCCGGACGATCTTCTTTTGCATCTGTGAAAGCACCTTTAACGTGTCCGAACAACTCACTCTCAAAAAGGGAAGTGGAAATTGCGCCCATATCAACACTTACAAAAGCTTCATTTGCTCTGTCAGAATTATTATGCAAAGCTCGCGCTACCAATTCTTTACCGGTTCCGTTTTCTCCCAGAATTAAAACATTTGCATCTGTCTTTGCAACCTTTTCAATTGTTTTGAAAACAGACAACATTTCGTTCGAACTCCCGATCAGATCCGGATATTTTTTATTGTTTTCCAGATTTATCTGCTGTTGCTTTTCCTTTAGAAGATCAAGTTCGAGTTTTGATTCACGCAGTTTTAAGGCCGAGGAAAATGTTGCCAGGAATTTTTCATTTTGCCAGGGTTTAAGTACAAAATCGGTTGCGCCGGATTTAACTGCCCGGACAGCCATTTCAACATCGCCGTAAGCTGTAATTAAAATAACAATTGCCTGCGGATTAATTTCCAGAATTTTGTCAAGCCAGTAAAATCCTTCCTGTCCGCTTGTCATATCCTGCGTAAAATTCATATCAAGAAAAATTATATCATAATTTTCATTTCTCACAAGATTGGGAATGTTTTCTGGATTTTGTTCGGTATGAATCGATTTTACAAAAGGTTTCAGCAGCAATTTTGCAGCCAGTAAAACATCTTCGTTATCATCAATAAATAAAACATTAAAATTGGTTCTGTCCATAAATAATCCACTACGTTAAATCAATAATTAACCAAACATTATACCAATTTACATATTAACTGAAAAAAAGGAAAATAAAATCGGCGTTGTACGAAAACGTACAGCAAAACTGCGATTTTTTAATATTTTGCAAGTTTTCTGATTGGATTTTCAAAATCGTTATTTGCAGAAATTAAAATGATCAAAAAGCCGCTGAAAAAGGAATTAGAGAGTGAGAAAGGTAAAAATAAATTGTCGTTTGGCAGAATTTCACAATTGTACGGAAATGAACACCAGTGTCAGGAATTTTTACACTGGAAAACAGGGGGATACAATTTCTGCGAAAATAAAGTGCAAAAGGGGAATTTTAACTTCGGCACGCTTGTTGCATAAAAGTGTGCAGAACAAAAACAGAGGAATTTTATGGATCGAAAGATTGAAAAACAGAAATGGACAACTAAAAAACTGCTCACTATCGGATTTGGTGGTTTGTTTGCAATCTTTGTAATGTACACTTTCGTATTTGCAGATAAATCATCCAAACTTAATGTTTCCAAAGAAAGAATTACAATAAGTACAGTTAAAAAGGGGCCTTTTCTGGAATTTATTCCTGTTACCGGTTCTGTGGAACCGATAAACAAATTTTTCCTTGATGTAACCGAGGGGGGAAGGATCGTTGAGAAGTTTGTTCAGGAAGGCGCGTTTCTGAAAAAGGGAGATCCTGTAATAAAACTGGAAAATGCGTCTATGCAGCTTTCCGCAATGTATAACCAGGCACAGCTTTTCCAGGTTCAGAATAGTCTGCGCTCAACCAGATTAAGTATGCAGCAGACAAAATTAAGATATGATAAAGATCTTATTAATCTTAATTATCAGGTTCTTAAACAGAAAAGAATATTCAACAGAGATAAAAAGCTTTTTGACAAAAAACTGATTTCTGAGTTGGATTATCTTGAAAGTAAAGATGAATATGAAAATTTACTGGATAGTAAAAAGATTTTGCTGGAAACTATAAAGCAAGATTCTCTTTTCAGAATGATACAGATAAATCAGCTGGAAAATTCTGTAACTTCTATGCAGTCCAACTACAAAATTATTCAGCGTCAGCTTGATAATCTTACGGTTCGCGCTCCTATTAACGGACAGCTGACTTCATTAAACGGAGAAATCGGACAAACCATTCATGGCGGTCAGAACCTCGGAAGAATTGATAATATTGAATCTTACAAAATTGAAGTACCAGTGGATGAGTATTATCTTGCAAGAATAAGTGTAGGCAGAACCGGAACATTTACATTTGATAACAACGAATATAAACTGGTTATTCAGAAGGTTTATCCTCAGATTACAGATGGAAAATTTAAAGTGGATATGCACTTTGAAGGCGCTATTCCAAAAGGGATAAGAAGGGGACAGACACTTCACATTAAACTTGCATTAGGTGATTTAAGTGAAGCTATTTTGGTAAACTCCGGCGGATTTTATCAATCAACAGGCGGACAGTGGATCTTTGTTCTTGATGAATCAGAAAATTTTGCAATCAGAAGAAATATCAAAATTAACCGCAAAAATACACTTGAGTATGAAATTGTTTCCGGTCTGAAACCGGGAGAAAAAGTAATAACATCTTCGTACGATAATTACGGCGATGTTGAAAAATTGGTATTAAATTAAAAAATAGAATAAATTTTTTGGAGGAAAAATGATTAGGACAGTTGATTTAAGAAAATTGTACACAACCGAAGAAGTGGAAACCACTGCGTTAAATAAAGTAAACATTGAAATTAAAGAAGGTGAATTTGTTTCAATTATGGGTCCTTCAGGTTGCGGAAAATCTACTTTAATGAATATTTTGGGATTGCTTGATAATCCTTCTGACGGAGAATTTCATTTTCTGGAACAAGAAGTTTCCAAATTTTCCGAAAGACAAAGAGCTCAGATGAGAAAAGAAAATATCGGGTTTGTGTTCCAGAGTTTTAACCTTATTGATGAATTAACTGTTTATGAAAATGTAGAATTACCGCTTCTTTACCTTGGAATAAACTCTTCGGAAAGAAAGCGTCGTGTGCACGAAGTATTGGAAAGAGTTGGTATTATGCACAGAATAAATCATTTTCCTCAGCAATTATCTGGTGGTCAGCAGCAGAGAGTAGCGGTTGCGCGTGCAATTGTTGCAGATCCGAAAATTATTCTTGCGGATGAGCCTACCGGTAACCTGGATTCTACTCACGGTGACGAGGTTATGGGAATGCTTACAGAATTAAATGAAGCCGGAACAACTATTGTAATGGTTACTCACTCGCCAACCTATGCTGAGTATGGTAACAGAATTATCCATCTGTTTGATGGCCAGGTTGTAACGGAAAACTTCCAGGAAAAATTCCACGTTTAGTGAAATTTTATTATTTTGATTCCTGAAAATTTAGCTGCTTAAATCTGGAGAGATAATGATTAAACTGGTAGACATTGAAAAATATTACAAAAATAAATTTGTAAAAACATACGTTCTCAGAAATATTAACGTTGAAATTAAAGAAGGTGAGTTTGTTTCCATAATGGGGCCTTCGGGTTCAGGAAAAACAACTCTGCTTAACCTTTTGGGAATGCTTGATGTGCCCTCGGGCGGAGAATATTTTTTCTACGATGAACCGGTACACAGAATGAGAGAAAAACAACTGACCGAGCTGCACAAATCGCACATAGGTTTTGTTTTTCAAAGTTACCACTTAATTGATGAACTGACAGTTTATGAAAATCTGGAAACCCCTCTTTTATACCAAAAAGTGAAAAGTGGTGAAAGAAAAGGTATGGTTGCTGAAATTCTTGACAGATTTAATATGGTTGCAAAAAAAGATCTTTTCCCAAATCAGCTTTCCGGCGGTCAGCAGCAGCTTGTTGCAATTGCCCGTGCCATAATAAGTAAACCAAAACTTATTTTGGCAGATGAACCTACAGGAAATCTTCATTCTGAACAGGGAAAAGAGATTATGGATTTACTAAAAAAACTGAATGATGAAGGAACAACCATTATTCAGGTAACACACTCAGAAGAAAATGCAAAATTTGGTAATAGATTGATCAATCTAAAAGACGGCTGGATTGATTAATAATTTCCTTAAAATCTCTAAAAACTATTTATTCTTTATCCCCCAATTTGGGGGATTTTTTTATGTTAAGAAATTGTAACTTTTTATGAACTTTCCCGTCTAAACTCCCAATATCAAGAATATTTGAGGCGAAAAATGCGCTCTTTGGCTGGTAAAAGCATTATTGCTATAATCTTTTTAGTTAGTTTAATTTCTGCCCAGACTCACATTGAAGTTGGTCCGGTAAGAATAGGTGAAATTGAAGGAAAGGCGTTTCACATCGAAAAAAACGGTAAAATCAACATTTCCGGTTATAATTCAGAGTATGACAACTATTCTAATTATACTTGTTACGGTTGGATTATTGACAGTAAAACCAGAGAAGTTATCTGGCATTCTCTTGAAGATGTGGGAACAGATGAAGATGGTGTTTACAGATTTGATGACGATGTGTTTTTTAAAGCCGGTGTTTATGAAATATATTATACCGGAATAAGAGGAAATTTCAACAATAACTATAGCTTTGGTGATCTGCTGGGCGATATTTTCGGTTCAAAGAAAAAAAGAAATTACAGAAAAAATAAAGATAAACTAAAGATCAGAATTGAAGGAAATGAAGATATATTCCAGATAAGAGATCTTGATGAAATGATTGATAAATATGCTGGTAACTCAATAATATCAATTAACAGGTCGGGGGACGATGAGAGTTACAAAAAGCGGTTTAATCTGAAAAAAGCAACTGATATCAGAGTTTACTTTTTGGGCGAAGGAAGAAACAGAGAATTTTTTGATTATGCCTGGATTTACGATCTTGATAAAAGAAAAAAAGCGTGGAGCGTAGATTTCAGAGATGCAGATCACGCTGGCGGAGCAAGAAAAAATCTGATGGTTGACGATACTTTTACACTGCCTGCCGGAAATTATGAATTGCATTATGTTTCAGATGATACACATTCATTTGATGAGTGGAACGAACTCCCTCCTTCAGATCCTTATTTTTACGGGGTAACATTATGGCCTGTTAAAAAGAGAGATTTAGCAAACATAGGTGAAGTAAAACTTACCAATTTAGTTAAACCAATTATTGAGCTTAACAAAATAAGTGATAATGAACTTGTTGATGCGGGATTTCAGGTAAAAAAAGAATCTGATATAAGAATTTTGTGTGTTGGTGAACAAGGCTACTCCAGAGATATGGTTGATTACGGCTGGATTATTGATGCTGACACAAAAGAAATTGTATGGGAAATGAAAAGAGAAGATACTGAATATGCCGGCGGAGCAAAGAAAAACAGAATGATTGATGAAGTTTTTACAATCGATCCCGGCAATTATATCGTTTATTTTGTAACAGATGATTCTCACTCATACAGAAAATGGAATGACACCAGACCTTACGAGCCGGAAAACTGGGGTATAACAATCTGGCCTGATAAAAAATCAGATTATAAAAATCTCAAAAAATTTAATCCGGAAGATTACAAAAGTGATAAAGTTTTAGTTGAGATTTTAAGAGTAAGATCTGATAAATATTTGAGCAAAAAATTCAATCTGGATAAAACAATAGATGTAAGGATTATTGCCATAGGTGAAGGTGAGAGAAGAGAAATGTTCGATTATGCCTGGATTGAAAATCTTGATAACGGAAGAATTATCTGGGAAATGACTTACAGAAAAACAGATCACGCAG
The DNA here is from genome assembly GCA_041725875.1 of Rhodothermaceae bacterium. GTDB lineage: Bacteria > Bacteroidota > Ignavibacteria > Ignavibacteriales > Melioribacteraceae > JBGRQB01. The sequence continues at coordinate 3,265 of JBGRQB010000078.1, read as the reverse complement.
GCGGCGGCAAAAAGAACAGAATCTTTAACGGTGTAATCACTCTTAAAAAAGGTCATTACAAAGTTTTTTATGAATCAGATGATACACATGCCTACCGCGACTGGAACGTATCTCCGCCGAGAAATCCTGAAAGCTACGGCGTAACAATTCTAAAAGAGAACTAAGAGTTTTGAATAAATTTAATCCGGTCACTATATTACGACCGGATTTTTTTATTTTAAAGAGAAAACGTGAAAAACTATACCAGATGGCTCCACTGGAACATAACCCGGTTCTGTAATTTATCTTGTGAATATTGTTTTAGTCATTCACCATATAAAACAGGGGAAATTGTTAAAATAGATTCTGAAAGAGTTTTAGAAAACCTGGATAAGTTTAATGAAATATTCAGAATCAGTTTTACAGGTGGAGAACCTTTTTTGATTAAAGATTTTGTTCAGTTTTGCACTAAAATCTCTGAAAAACATTACCTTTCATTTAATACAAATCTGACTCACAATTCAATAAAGCTTTTTGCTGAAGATATAAATCCAGAACGGGTTATAAAAATTGATGCATCATTCCACTATACACAGCTTAAAGAAAAAAAATTGCTGGATCGATATCTGAATAACTTTTCTCTCCTGAAAAGAAATGCTTTTAGCATTAATTCCGAGCAGGTTGCTTATCCCGGATTAATCAGTGAAATTGATGTTATCAGACAAATTTCTGAAGATAACGGACTTGATTTAAAGTTTGTCCCGTTTTTCGGCGTTTATAATGAGAAAAAATATCCTGAATCATACACCGGAGAGGAGATAAATTTGTTTGATCTTGATCTGTCGATTCTTGATAAATTTAATCAGAAAGGGGAATTTTGCAATGCCGGTTATAATGTGGGAGTAGTATTTTCAAACGGAAATATAAAACCCTGTTTTCAGATAAAGGAAAATATCGGCAATATTTACGAAGAGATAAAGTTTAACCCAGAGCCGGTTTTTCAGTGTAAATCTAAAATTTGTGGTTGTCCGATGAATGTCTACGATCAAAAATTGTTTAACATTGCCAGAGAAAAATTTTAGCTGCTTCTGGTTACTTTAAAAATACTGGTAACAAGAATTACAACTCCCAGCCATTGAATCGGATCAAGTATATTATCTCTTAAAATATATTCCAGCAAAACGGCCGTAATAGGAAATGCAAGCTCGCAAATTGTTGCAACCGAAGCCGAAATCTTTTTTAATCCGTAATAATAAAGAAAAATTGCTGTCCCGCCGGTTGTAAAAGCGATCAAAATGAAAACTATCAATTGAGTCTGAGTAACTTCTTCAACCGAGGTTAATTGTCCTATAGAAGTCACAATTATAAACATTATAAAGGCAGTAAGGGAGAAACGAAGGTAAGTCGCCAATTCAAAACTTGTATTGCGCAATGCTCTTTTACTTAAAACAGTTGAAAATCCAAAACTGAATGAAGCCAAAAGTGCAAACAATGCCGCGTAAGCGGTTTTATCGCCTGTGTTGAAATTTGGCAGGTTCAACCCGAAAGTCATCAGTAAAGTACCTGCAACTGCGAGTGAAGCCCATAAAAAGAATTGTTTTGAGAGTTTTTCTTTCAGAATTAAAGCCGCCAGTAAAATTGCAAAAACAGGCTGAAGTTTTTGAATAAGTATAACAATGGAGAGATTTACATAATTAACGTAAAACAATGCTTTTGTTATGGACATAGTGCCAATTGCTCCGCCAAAAACCGCTACTCCCAGAAAAGAGAGCCAGTCTTTTAATTTCAGTTCTTTTAATTCATCTCTGAACTTAAAAATTATGGGCAGTAGTAAAAAAGAGATTAATCCGCTTTGAATAAAAACAACAAAGGGAACAGGTAAAGAATAAAGTGACGGTGTTAGCACAATTCCGTCAACTCCCCAAAGGGCAGCAGCAATGATAACAAAAATCGGAGCGTATTTTTTCATAACAAATCTTGTTTATTTTGATATGAAAACTAAAAAAGTATTGAGTAAAATGTAATAAAAAAGGGAGCCGAAGCTCCCTGAAACTTAAAATGATATTGTTGTTGAGATCTCATATTTACTTCTGAGTGCGTCAACCGCATTGTCAACTTTTTCACTTTTTATTCTTATTGTAGGAGAAATTACAACAGATCCTTTATCACTTTTGAAAATTGTATAATTTAACATTGCCCATACATAAAAGAAATCATGCTCAACATCACGAATTCCTGTATCATCTGTTTTTCTGGCAAAATCAACCCAGATTAAAGATGAACATTTATCGCTGAATTTGTTAGACATTTTTAACCTTATCTGATAAATATCATATTTGGACTGGCTTACTAAAACATCATCGTAAGGAGGAGTATGTTTAACAGGATTAACACCACCGGCATAATACCATTCTTCGTCTTGCTTACTTACAAGGAATGAAGCTCCAAAAGTAGTTTTTCCTATTTTAGGTGAAGTAAGATTAATTCCAAATGTTAACGGAGAGATATAATCATCAGGTGCAAATGTATACATAACCATTGGCTGTACAGTGAAATCACTAATTTTCATTGTATAATTTGCAGCAATTGTATAGCCGTCATTCAAATCTACTAATTCGTCCCCATTACTATCTTCAATTGAATAATCGTTATGATCGGCAAGTAATCTTAATCCGATTTTACCCGGACCCGCTTTTAAGTAAGCATCAAAACCAAATGCAGCATCTGCACTGAATAATACAAATGGTACATCAAGTAAAAGACAGCAAGGTTAGCGCAAGTTTGGCGTTAGGCCGACACAATGTTGGCACATGGCTGGCGAAGGGGTTGGCGCAATATTGCTACTAGATTGGCAAAAAGGTTAGCGCAATAGACGCACATGTAGACGCAGGAGTTGATGAAAGCTTACCTGAAAAGCCGTGAATGACAATTATTGTCCTTTTCGAGATGTCGAAGTTGGAGGTTTTAAGTTTTCCTTCATCGTTATCATCGATGATTTGAGAGATTTCCCTGTTGTTTCTAGTATAGAGGTGGAAGCTTGTTCCAACGTCGGACGGGTCTTGTGGCAGCCAAACCAAGAAATTGTTGAAGGGTTTGTCACGGGTGAAGCAACCATACTTCCCATAACAAACAGCGTTCGCTGTAATTGGGGAAAAAGGCAAGATATGCCTTGTATGTTAATGAAACTAGCAGATAATGTGTTAGAAGCATCTCTAATCCCCCTGAATGGGATGACAGTCTATCCCAGATTAGTTACTTCATAATTTTATATCAGGTTGCGGCAACC
>JBGRQB010000077.1:0-18457 GCA_041725875.1 Rhodothermaceae bacterium | reverse complement strand
ACGCACAAAAAATGTCTGGTATTTTAGGTGGCGGACCAATTTACAAAAATCGCACTACTTCAATTTCGGAGCTGAAGTCTTCCGGCTTTACAATGGTGGAAGTCTGGACCATTCACGTTGAAGCAAACGGAGATATGGGGTTTAACGCAGAGTTTGATTTAATAAAAAATGGCCAATATATAGGAGATCAGACATACCCCCATTTTAAAAGTGATATTGCCAGCTTAAAACAGCAACCAACTTCTATTACAAAGGTAAATTTTGGATTAAGTGCCTGGGCTTCGCAAACATTTAACAATATAAGAGATCTTGTGGCTTCGCAGGGTACCGGACCAACAAGTATTTTATATAAAAACTTTAAAGCATTAAAAGATAATTTTCCTGATGTAGATGCCATTAACTTTGACGACGAAGTAACTTATCATCTTAGTTCTGCAACTCAGTTTGCAGTTATGCTGGCTGATTTGGGATTTAAAATTTCTATTTGTCCTTATACTCAAAAGACTTTCTGGACCAGCCTTGTAAACGATGTAAACTCTCAGCGTCCCGGAACAATTGATGCTGTTTTCTTACAATGTTATGCCGGCGGAAGCGGAAACTCTCCCTGTAGTTGGACTTTCCCGGGAATTCCGACTTATCCGGGTTTACACAACAACAGCGGAACTTCTTCTGTTGCCAACAGCTTAACAAACTGGAAAAACCAATGCAACATTGAAGGCGGATGGATCTGGTTATACGATCAGGTTCAGGGAACAGCTTCCAATTTTGCAACGACAATCAATAATGTATTTGGAATCGGAAGTACAAATCCTCCGGGACAGGCAACTTCTCCTTCACCTGCAAATGGCGCAACAAATATTTCCTCGAACATAACTTTGAGCTGGACTGCAGGAACAAACACCGATAATCACGATGTTTATTTCGGAACAAGTTCGAGTCTGGGTTCAGGTGACCTTAAAGTAAATCAAACTTCAACCAGTTACAACCCGGGATCATTAAGTTTAAACACAACTTATTACTGGCGAATAGATGAAAAAAACAGCAACGGAACTACAACTGGTGCAGTATGGAGTTTTACAACAGCTTCTACAAATCTTGTAGACCATACAAATCCGCCCGGAAGCGGCACAATAACAGCAAGAGCTCAAATAAGTGCTGCCGAAGGAAAAGATAAAGCGTTTGATAATCTGTACACTTCCGGTACTCAAAACAGCAACTGGAGTAAATGGCTTGATAACGGAGGAACTCCTTCATCATCAAACCCGAGTTGGATACAGCTTGAACTAACACAGGCTCAGATTGTAAATAAACTTGTGATTATAAGTGCAAATGATGATTATGGTCGCGATCCTGAAGATTTCAGATTAAAAGGATCTAACGATGGTTCCAACTGGACAACATTAAACAGCTGGACTGGAGAAACTTTTGCAAGTCGTTTCCAAAGAAAAGAATTTTCATTTTCAAATTCTACCGGATATAAATATTACAAACTGGAAATAACTAAGAATGATGACAATGTTTCTATGACTCAATTATGTGAGATTGAGTTGATTGGTCCGGCAGGACAGTCTTCTTCTTCACACATCTCTTCCGAATCAGAAAATAACAATACCTCCGGTAATGCTGACGGGCCTGTTGGAAGTAGTATTGACGTAACCGGCGAAATAACTTCCGGTTCTGATGATGATTGGTTCTATTTTGATTTAAACACTGCCGGAAATATTAATATTTCACTTTCACACGATGCCGGAAAAGATCTTGATTTCTGGTTGTATCACGAATCAAATATGAGCAATTATGTATTAAGAGGCTACACTACTAGTAATCCTGAGACAGGTACATATAATGCTACTCAGACAGGCAGATATTATCTTGTTATAAAAGATTATTCAAACAAAATAGGAAATTACACCTTATCTGTATCAGGTGGGTTAGCAAAATTTACTGACAACAGTGAAGCAGGAAAAGATGAATTTGTAATTCATCAGGAAAAAACTCCAACTACTTATTCACTTGCTCCGGCTTATCCAAATCCGTTTAATCCGGCAACAAAAATAAAATTCCAATTACCGAAAGATGATTTTGTGAGTCTGAAAATTTATGACATAACAGGACGTTATGTTGAAACACTTACCGAAGAAACAACAAGCGCAGGCGAACATACAGTTACCTGGAACGCAGCAAACAAAAGTTCCGGAATTTATATAATTGTAATGAAATCAGGCAATTATGTTTCCAAACAAAAAGTAATACTCCTCAAATAAAAAAATACCCGCAAACATAGTTTGCGGGTATATCTAAAATTTATAAATTTCTACTCGTGGTAAATCTTCATCATCATTAATCAATTTATATATTTTATTATTACTTATAATTATTTTCCCATCGAAAGATAAATTTCTATTTGTATAATTACTCAAACTTAACTTTATGTTATCTACTAACGCTAGTGATAATATTTCATCATTTAATTGAATAAGTAATTCATTTTCTGAAGCCAGAAATTTTTTAACTGGAGAAAAATATTTCGGAAACTCAATATTCTTTTTTTGAAAAAATGTAGCTCCACGGATGATGTTTCCATCTTTATCAAACGATTTCAGTTTTGATAAATAATATTCCTTATCTTCTTGTTTAATCCTTCTTTTGCTAAGTTTCAGATTTACTACCTTAATAAGAGTTCCATTTTTATCATACTTTTTGATTGCTTCTTCTAAAGGCTGGTAAATGAAAATATTTTCCTTAAAAACTTCCCAAGTAAGTTTTTTTGAATAAGGACATATTAAAGGGCCGTTTGAGGTAGTAAATTTATATTTATTTACTTCTAAAGAATCTAGTACTTTAATTTGTTTTAATTCTTTAGAAAAAAGACATAACTTAAACTTCCTTTTCAGATATCGATTAACTTTTTTAGTTTCGGAAATTTCAATTAAAAATTTTCCACCTTTTAAAAGCTTAAATTTTTCTAAAGAATGATGAAATTTTTTTGTTACAATTCCATTTTTATTAAATATTGTAAACCTTTTTAACGAACTGTCATAGATATATAAATAGCCATTTTCATCTAACTCTATCGATATTCCCCCCCATATTTCGCCAGGTCCCTTTCCTTTAATTGCTATATTCTTTATGAAGTTATTTTTCGGATTTAGCAAAACAACTTTTTGTTCTTTTTTATCTAAGATATAGATGTTTTCTTTGGCATTAACACATAAATCACTAAGATGAGTAAGAATTAACCCATTTTCTTCATTTATTACCTTTATCTGTGAATAACTACAAACTATATACAAAGATAATACAGATAAAATTTTTAACGATTTAACCATAAAATCCCCTAAAGATTGAAACCAATATACTTAACTACTATTATTAATCCGAAATATTATCTTTTTGTATTGCATATCTTATTAACTCAGAAAATCCAACTAATCCCAGTTTTTTCCTAATATTTCTTCGATGCCCTTCAACGGTTTTTCTGCTAATAAATAGTTTTTCTGCTATTTGATTATTACTTAATCCATCAGATATCAAGGAGAGGATTTCTGACTCCCTCGAAGTTAGTTCTGTCAATTTTTTTTCTTTGCTATCAATCAACCCCTTGAATTCGAAATAATTTAACTTAGTAAATTTTTCATCATAATATAATTCACCATTAGCCACTGTTTTAATTGCTTTAATAACTTGCTTTGGAGAACTAGTCTTATTTATAAAACCAAATGCCCCTAAGTTATAGACACTAAATATTTTTGATTTATCGTTACATTTCGAATAAAAAATAAACTTTGCCTTTTGATTAATTGCTCGTATCTTTTTAAATACTTCTATTCCATTTAAGTTTTTTAAAGAAAAATCAATAATTACAATATCTGGGTAAAAAGTAGAATAATCACTGATCAACTCTTCACCATCATCAACTGTATTGATTAAATTAATGGAATTATCAAGTAAACATATTTGTTTAAATCCTTCACATATCACCGGATATGTATCTCCCATGAGTACATTAATATTCATAACAGCCCTTTTATTTTAATGTATGATAATATAATGCCAAATATACCTATGGTATATAAATCAAGTTATTTATATAAATAAAAAAATGCAAGCCATTTTTCATCCCATTTGGCTTGCATTTCAAATTTTTCACAAAGCTATTTATACATCTTTATTAAAAACTATTGGCTGTGGAATATAAATTTCTCTCATGCATTCAACAGCATAATTGTCTGTCATACCGGAAATATAATCCGTTACAATTCTGTTTGGTTTGTACCCTTCGGTTTTATAAAAGTCGTCCATATTTTTTATGTAATTCCCAAAAATTCTGTCGACTTTAAGCGGACTCCTCAAATATTGTTCTGTTTCCATTCCATATTTTGAAAAGAGAGTGGAAAAATGATCAAACAAATTTTTAAGCACATTTGTGGTGTAATGATCGTGATCAACTATTTCCTGATGTCCGTAAATATATTTATAGTTGAAATTTCTCAAAGCACGCAGCATTTCAAATTTTTCATCGCTGAATTTTATTGAGTCGCCATCTTTGCTGTTTTTAATTACGTCTTCAACAAGCGTGTTAATAATTTCACCATTTTTGGAACCAAGTTGTTTTTTTACCTGTTCAGGCACATCTTTAATTTTTATGAAACCAGCAATAATTGCATCTTCAATATCGCGACCAAGATAGGCTATTTTATCTGAAAAACGAACAATAACACCTTCGTAAGTGTTTGCTATATATCTTCTGGATGTGATAATATCCAAATCTTTTTTCTCTTGTTCAGGTTTTAGTTCCTGTTCAAATTTTTCTCCGTTGTGACAAATAATTCCATCTTTTACAGCATAAGTTAAGTTGAGTCCCTTACCATTATTGGCAAGATATTCCGCAATTCTGTAGCTGTTTACTTCGTGTACAAACGAATTTCCTCCACCGAGAATTTTATTTAATGTTTTTTCACCTGCATGTCCAAACGGCGGATGACCCATATCGTGACCCAGCCCAACAGCATAAGCCAGCTCGGGATCAAGATCCCAGCCATGTTTCATAAGTCCTTTACAAATTGTTGCTGCAATAGAGGCAACATGCATAACGTGTTCTATACGTGTACAAACGTGATCGTTTTGCGGTGCAAAAAACACCTGAGTTTTATGCTTTAATCTTCTAAACGGCATTGAGTGAATAATTGCAGTCTGATCACGAAAATAATCTCCGCGAATATCTTCTTTACGAGGTCTAGTTCTTTCCTGACATATTTCTTTTGGCAATGGATTTTTAATCATACGAATCCTTTCTAAAATTTCACTTTAAATTCTCGTACATCGAAATATAATTCTTTAAAATAAAAAAAACCTGTCGTGACATTTCAGCATGTTTTCTTAAAATTATTTTATTTGTAAATGTATAGCTGATCTTCTGCAAAGACACAGAAATCTTTACCAAAATAAATTTTATAATTCACATTCGCAGGCATTGTCATCAGGGGAATTTCTTTCAACCTTTTTAATTCAAAACCATATTTAACTAATTTTAACGGTCTGTCAAATTCTTCTGTTTCAATATGATATAAACCTGTATTATCAATCTGCACTTTATTATTAAACATCGGGCGATAAAATTTTGCCGCACTGCTAAAACGCTCATCATCTTTTACACGCTCAACTTTATAATATTTTTTATCCGGAGAAAATTCAGAGCTAAGAAGTAGAGTTCCATTCATATCAAAAACATAAATTTTCTTTGACATTGAAAATGTTATATAAACCTTTCCATTAGAAACTTGTACATTAGAAAAATCGGGAGTTTCTTTCCATAATTCATCAATATCTGTTTTATCAATTTGGAATAATGTTTCAGTTTCACCATCATAATTGTATTTGCGACAAAGTGTTATTTTATCATACATTTTGAACAGATGAGGTAACACGGTAAAACTTATATAATAATTGTTTGAAGTTACCTTCAAATCTTTCGCTGCTGCCATATCTTTATTATTAACTGTAAAATCGAGTTTTTCAATTGAGTTGTTAATCAAATTGTACTTGGTTATCGAACTATTTCTGTTCATTATATAAATAATATTATTATGAGCTTCTATTGTAATAGGATTTTGCGAAATCATAAAATCTTTGTCTGTTAAGTCAAATTCTTTCAAAACTTTCAGATTTTTATCTAACAGCATAATTTTATAATCTTCATACAAAATTATATTTGTGTCAGCCACAACAACTCTTGCTGTTGACCCAAGAAGTAAATCTTCATTTGTTAAAGGAGTTTTCCCTTTAATTAAATTTTCAACAGAAATAGAAATATTTTGTTCAATTACTTTAGTCGGTTTTTCTTCCTTTGAACAACCAATTAAAAGTAATGTGAGAAAGACGCATCTTAATAATATTGTATTCAATTTCTTTTATTTACCCTGATTGTAATCTTTTTAAATTGAACATAAAAAAAGTCACTCCAAAAATGAAGTGACTTTTTAGAAAATATTTATTTTAAATATTACTTACGTTTTGGTCTGTAAATGTGAGTTGCTGTTCCGTAAAACATTTCGGCAGCTTCCATAACTGTCTCTGAAACTGTCGGATGTGCGTGAATAAGATGAGCAATATCTTTTGCTTTTAATCCCTGCTCAATTGCAAGTGCAACTTCGGCAACCATTTCACCTGCGCCCATACCGGCAATACCAACACCAAGAATATCTTCAGTTTCAGGATCAATAATTAATTTAGTTGAACCGTCAATTCTGTCTTGCGCCTGTGAACGACCATTAGATGCCCAGGGAACTCTTTGTACCGCAACTTTTCTTTTTTCAGCTTTGGCTTCAAGTTCTGTTAAACCTGCCCAGGCAAGTTCAGGATCTGTGTAAAGTACAGAAGGAATTGTTTTAGGATTAAACTCTTTGCTGTCGCCATTTATATTATCAACGGCAACGCGTCCTTCTGCGTGTGCTTTGTGAGCAAGCATTGGCTGACCAACAACATCACCAATTGCAAAAATATTCGGATCGTCAGTTTCCTGTTTTTTATTTGCAACAACAAAACCTTTTTCATCAACTTTAACTGAAGTATTTTCCAATCCGAGGTTGGCAGTGTTTGGAGTTCTCCCTATTGAAACAAGAACTTTATCAAAAACCTGAACCGGTTCTTCAACTTTTTTTCCTTCAAGAGTTGCTTCAATTCCGCCTTCAACTTCTTTTATTCCTGCAACTTTTGTATCGGTGTAAATTTCCAATCCACGATTTTTCATTTCACCGGTAATAATTCTTGCAAGATCTTTATCCGCACCAGTTAACACCTGCGGCAATAATTCAACAACTGTTACTTTTGAACCAAATGTTGAGTAGACACTTGCCATTTCAAAACCGATAATACCGCCACCCACAACAAGAAGTTTTTCCGGTATGTTTTCAAGTTCAAGCGCACCGTCTGAGTTCATAACTCTTGGCGAATCAATTGTTAATCCGGGAATTTTTGCCGGTGAAGAACCAGTTGCAATAATTGCTTTTTCAAATTTCACTTCTTCTTCGCCCCCTTCAACTAATTCAACTTTTAATGTTGTTGAATTAACGAAAGTTCCTTTTCCCTGCAGATAATTTATTTTTCTCTGTTTTACAAGTCCGCCATTTCCGGTTGTAAGTTTTTCAACCACACCTTCTTTATAAGCGCGAATTTTATCTATATCAAGCTCAGGTTCGCTGAATTTCACACCCCAGTTTTCTGAGTGCTTTACTTCATTTATCAATTTTGCAACGTGCAAATAAGCTTTTGAAGGAATACATCCTCTGTATAAACAAGTACCGCCCGGATTTTTTTCAAGATCTACAAGTGTTACCTGCATTCCTAAATCCGCAGCATAAAATGCAGCAGCATATCCGCCGGGACCGGCACCAACAACAACTAATTGAGTTTCTGTTGCCATTTCTATATCTCCTAACTGGAATATTAGTAAATAATTCTTTTTTATAAATAAGTCAGTTCAAAATGTAATTAATGAATTTCTAATGTACAACGGATAATGTGCAATGTACATTTGTTGACGAGTTGCATAAGATGTCTGTTTTTATGCTGAGATTCAAATTCATTCCGCCAATATAAATTATTTTGCGACCCTCCCGGTTTTTCTCCGTTTATAAGGGTGACCATTAAAAATTACGGAGGAAATAATGAACGACGAACTAAAGAACAAATGTAACTGCAGCTGTAATTGCGGTTCAAACTGTGAATGTGATACAAATAATCAAAATTGTTGTACAGATGCAAATTGCTGCGGTTCTGATAATGTTTGCTGCAGTTGCTGTGACTGCTGTAACTAAATTAGAGTCAGACAGGAAATTGTATTGATTATGATTTCCTGTTTGATATTTTATCTGAAAACAGTTTATTAAGGTTATGACAAATAGTGAAATAAATATTATCTGGAAAAAATTTCATAATTCACTTCTCTTTTTTATTCAGAAAAGAATTAAGAAAAAGGAGGATGCAAATGACATTTTACAGGAAGTTTTTGTTAAAATTGCACAAAGCAGCATAGATACAACTTCCGTTGAAAAGCTTACCTCCTGGGTTTATACAATCGCCAGAAATTGTATTATTGATTACTGGAGATCAAACAAAACCGATCTGGAAAAAATCTCTTCACTTGAATTTGATCCGGCTCAGATTGTTGAATACAGTAACAAAACAGAAGTAACTTCATTAACCGGCTGTGTAAAAAAAATGATTAAACATCTGCCGGAAAAATATTCTACTGTTTTTATTTTATATGAGACTAAAAAACTGAACCACAAGCAAATTGCCGAAAAACTAAACATTTCTGTTTCAGGTTCTAAAACAAGATTACAGCGCGCTCGTGAAAAGCTAAGAGAATTACTTGTAAGCTGCTGTAAAGTTGAATCTGATATTTACGGAAACGTGCTAAATTCCTGCTCTGAGGAAGAGAATTGTAAAAACTGCAATTAAGAGCGAAGGCACAAAACCAAAGTTTTATGCCCTCAGACCTACGTCTTTTATCTCTTTTTGAAATAAAGCTTTATCTTATTTTCGCTTCCGGTTAACCAGAAAGCAAATCCTTTTTCTGATAATTCATCAATAATTGGTGCAGGAACAAATTCGTGTATTATTTCCAGAATTGTGTCATCTTCTAAAACGTGAGAAGCATTCATAATTACTCCCAGAGGATTTTCTCCGCTATTCAGAATTTTTGAAGCATCTATTGTTTTTACAATTTTATTATCATCAAACCATTCTGGTTTTTCGCTGAAATATTGTTTTTCTTCTTCTGTTAATAGTTCTGCTGTTTGTCCAACTGCTTTTCTTAACGGCTCAAGAATCTCATCCAGTTTTACTTTTCCTACAACTGCTGCCTGCTGCAATGTTGTTACACGCGCAACTGTTTTACGCAAAACCGGATTTTTCAATTTTTTGAATGCAGGAACTATCCCTATTAAAACATCTTCCAGTTCAGGATAAACATCCAGCAGCTCGCCTACTTTTGTTTTTGGACGGATAATTAATTTATGCTCTTCCATTTTAACCTTTTGAATATTCAAGTAATCTTTGTTCACCTTCAAGGGCACGAAGATGTGTTAAATCTTGAGAAACTTCCAGACAACCAAGATATTCTCCTTTTTCATCTCTTAAAGCAAAATATTCAATATGAATAAACTTTCCGCCCATTTGAATCCAGAACGGAGCGTGAGATTCTTTACCTGATTTGAAATCCTGTAATATTTGGTCAACAATATCAACGCTTGAAGGAGGATGACAAAGTTTTACATCGCGACCCAAAATAGCTCTGTTTCTGTCAAAAATTCTGTGTTTTCCCTGAGAAAAATATTTTACTTTATCATCTTTATCTACAAAAGTCATATCAATAGGAAGTGTATTAAGGAGCGCCAATAATTCTTTTGGCTGAAACTTTCCGCTTGGTAAAACTATGTTGTCGCCTTCTATCATTTCTTCAAATGTTTCTTCAATTCCTTCCGGTTCCCATTTATCTTTAGGATCGTACAAACAGTAACCTATTTCGTTTGTTTGCTTGTAAATTTCATACCATTCAATATCTGTAAGTTTGTCCATTGTCATCGGGAAAAGAATTTCCTCTTCTCTGTTTATCATATCAACAACAGAATTTGATGCGGGTCTGAAAACCAAATCAATTAAACCTGAAAACTCTTCTTTAGAAATAGATTTTACATCTTCCAGAGTTTCGCGCGCTGCTTTAAGCAATTCGCGGGCTTCGTCGTGTTTTCCCCACATAACTTTTGGCGGACCAGTTATTCCGTAGTTTTCCATATAAGGAAAGAGAAGATTTTCTTTTCTTCTGTAGTGTTTATCAACATCCCATAAAAGATTAAATTTTCCTTTTATTCCCAAAAGGAATTTTTCCAGACTTTCTTCCGGAATATTTTCCGATTCTTCATACATTTTTTCAAGCTCGCCAACCATTTTTTTAAGCTCAATATTTTCCTTCAAAAATGTATCAACCGGATGTCCGGCAGGAGCAACTCTTGCTCCGGTCTGATCTATACTTCCATCCAAAACCTCAGCGTGAACATCACAAAGTTTTAATACTTCTTCAGTTGGTAATCCTTCATTAATTAATTCCTGTTCCACTTCAACAACTTCGCCATAAGGGATTTTTTTCAATAATTCTGCAAGTCTGGCTTTTACCTCTTCCGGCGCTACTCCTTCGTGGAGCTGTGTAATCATATGTTTTAGTAATGATTTTCTCTGTTCGGAATTGTTAATTAATTCACTCATTTTATCTCCGGCTTTGTTTTGAATTATTTCTGATTGAAGTATAACTTTATTAAATTTATTTATACTTGATCTAAATCAAGCTTTTGTCGTTTTATTTAAATAAATCAGATTTTTTGCCAAAATTGCCTGAAAAGACAAATTCCGCAAGATCTTTTCTTTTACGTTCACCTGAGTCGCGAGCAGCAAAAGCTTCCGGTAAATCTTTTTCTTCTGCAAGATAACCTGCTGCAACAGCCACAACAACCTTGTGGTTATCCGGAACTTCAAACAATTCTTTTGCCTTCGCAGGATCAAATCCTGCCATCTGATGAAGAAATAAACCATCTGCTGTGGCTTGAATTGAGAGATTTGCAACTGCCTGACCCAAATCATATTCAGCGTGATTGTTTGGTTTTTCGTTACGACTAAATACTTCGGAAGTTATTCCTAAAATCAGCAAAGGGGCATTTTTTGCCCAGGGAGTGTTGCCGTCAAAAAGGCATTCGAGAATTTTGTTATAAACAGATTCATTTTGTTTTGTAGCAAAAATAAAACTCCACGGCTGTTCATTGTAGCTGCTCGGAGCCCATCTTGCCGCTTCAAACATTGATTGAATTTTTTCAGGTTCTATTTCACGGGATGAAAACCCGACCGGGCTCCATCTTTTTCTGATCAGTTCATTTAACGGATATTTGTTTCCGGCTTCTTTCGTAATCATTTTTCTTCCTTTCAAATAATACAAAACATTGTATTATAATCGGAAGCAAGCAGGTAATTTATATTATTAAATTAAGGAAGTGCTGAAAATTATCTTAGTAAAATGCCTTTGTAAACCGGACTCCCATGCGTGTTCATTTTTATTCCCGGCATTGGAATATGAATTCTGTCGACAGTGTTTCTTAATAATTTCCAGTCGAGACTCTCGGTTTTGAAAATTTCTTTAATATTAAGATCGAGTCCGAAAGTAAATTCTCTTCTGCGCGGATGACTTTGCGAAATGCTGTAACCAATTGCCAGATTTAAAAATTTGGGCCAGAAGTTATGTTCAGATTTACCAATTATATTGTGAACGTCAAATGTGAGCCAGTAAATCTGATCGTAATATTGATCGGAAAAGTTTCCTAATCCGCTGAATCCGTTGTGAGGAATGTAACTCCATTTAAAATTGAAGTTTTGTAAGTAAGGATATTCATCCTGTAAAAAACCGTAACCGATTCCGGCAAGGTTAAACATCAGATCTTTATAATCAAATCCGTAAGGTGAAAATGCATCACCCACTTCAATTAAAAGAGCAAAGGAACCGGATAAAATTGCAGAAAGATATTGTGAATAACTTTTTGAAAATCCGCCCCAGCGAAGTACATCTTTTTGTAAATGATAGAAAAAGTATGAAGTGTAAAAATGACCAACCTTATCCATTCCCAAATGCCAGGGATCTTCAAAAAGATCGTGTTCATATTTTAGAAAATGGAAAGATCTGGTATCATCAGCCCACCACATTGTATATGCTTCATAAATTGACACTGCGTAAATGGATGCAATGCCGACTGTAGAAATATTTTTTTTACTCCAGAAAGTTGTTTCTTCTTTTGAAGTTTCAATCTGAGCAGATAAAAAGGAGAAGCAGCAAATTGCGAAGAATAATATTTTCAGTTTTCTAGAAATCAAAATAGAAGCCTACAGAATTTTTGATATCTTTCTGATCATATATTTGTCCGCGCTCTTCAAATCCTCTTCTGTGTGTGTAAGCCAGACGGAAAGAAATGCCGTTTATCTCTTTGGATCTTAAACCAACCTGAAAACTTTGAGTTGTTCCGAAAAACACTTCCGATTTTATTTTGATATCAACAGCGCCGTATAAATAAAATGAGTTGCTGATTTTATAAGCCGCATCACCGCCGATGGTGTAAGTCATATGTCTGTCAGTTCTTGGTTCATTATGAAAATTGTAAACAGCACCTGCATAAATTTTTCCGTTTAACGAAGGAAGCTGCTGCTGTAATTTCATTCCGCAATAATCACGCACATAACTTATTGGTGAAAAGCCGAGCTCTGTAATTCCGTCATCAGAATAGTGTGCGCTTAAATGTCCCCAAACAAATCTAAAAACAGTATTTTCTTTTAATTTAATATCGCCGTAAAAATCGAGCTGGTAATCAACTGTATAAACCTGAATATGTTTTCCGCTTATAATCAGGGTGTTAAATACTGTTGATGCAACTGTTACCTGCAAAGTATTTTTCTTGTTCAGAGTAATATCAACTATCGGGAGGTAGCCGCCAATGTTCCCGTTCCATTGAGCTGTTTCCATCTGCTTGTTAAGGGAAAACTGGTGTTCCAGTGCATCTGCGTAACTTTTGCTGTATAATTTTTTTGAAGGGAAAAACTGGAAATCCAGATCCTGTGCAGAAACACCGGAAATAAGGATTAACATCAGGGTTATCAGTATCGTTTTTTTCATTAAAATTCTTGATTTGAGTTTAAATAAATTCCGGCATCAAAAATAAATAAAATTCTGATGTTTATCCCGAGAAATAAATTTACCCTTTTTTATCCGGAGTTTGCATCGACTTCTGATTTACATATTTACCCACAACAATTGCCGTAATTATCACCAGATAAAATTGTCCGGCCAGCGAAATAAACATTGTAGCTTTTTGCGCAATGGCTGTTAAAGGATATATGTCTCCATATCCGATTGTCATTAAAGTGATATAGCTGAAATACATTAGTCTGTCTGTTACCCCGTTTACCAGAGTATCGGCAATGTAGAGATTGCTGACTGAGTTCTGGTGACCAAGTTCAACGCTCAGACAAGTAAAAAAGCCAATGAGTCCGATTGAAATATAACCGCTTACAAGCCCCAAAATCACATTTTTGTTATATATTCAGAGCGCCAAACCTGTTTGATAATCTCTATTGTAACAATGTTGTAAAAAGTGAATAATGTTCCTAATCTTATAAAATCAAAAAAATTTGGCGGATTTCCATTTGAGCTTCCGCCAACCATAGCGGCTCCTGCAGTGATGAGCAAACCTGCAAGGAACCACATTAATCTCTTTTTTCTATATAACAACAAAATGCCTGATAACAAATTCACCTGAAAAAGAAGTGGTGACAATAAGTTTTCAAATACCCGACCCGGAGCAATAAGTGATCCGAAGAGTATTGTTATCTGGCTAAAGAAAAATATTTCAAATCTGTATGGATATATTTTTTCAATCATTATGTTAAGTTAATAATTCTTTCTTAAAAACATATCCTCTATAATCTACTTTATATAAAACACTGTAAAACGCCGGGATAAAGAGTAGCGTAATTATTGTTCCGAACAGCAATCCCACCATAATTGTAACAGCCATTGGCTCCCACATTTCACCTCCGCCGAGGTAAAGAGGTACAAGTCCGAGAACCGTAGTAAATGTGGCAAGGAGTATTGGTCTGAAACGCTGTAAACAGGCAACAATAATTGCATCTTTTATATCACGTTTAAAATCGTTTTCCTCAATTTCAATTCTGTCAATCAAAACAATGGCATTGTTAATAACAATTCCGGCAAGTGAAATAACTCCCAAAAATGCCATAAATCCAAAAGGAACACCAAAAAGAAACAATCCCATTACCATTCCGATAACTCCCAGCGGAATTGTACTTACTACCATTACAGTTTTTCTGTATGAATTAAACTGAATTATTAACAGCATAACTATAATAAACGCAGAAAGGGGAAGATATTTTGCAACAGCACCCATATTTTCGGCACTGTTTTCAGCATCACCACCCATTTTATAAGTGTAGCCGTCTCCCCATTCTTCCATTTGCTCTTCCAGCCAGGGCGTAATTTCCGATGTAACTGCCGCGGCATTTCCTTCAGCTGTTAATTCGGAAGAAATATTAATCGTTCGGGTAAGATCGAGTCTTTTGATTTTGGAATATTGCCATTGCGGAATTATATCGGCAACCTGAAGTAAAGGAACGCTTTTCCCTGAATTTTGTCCGTAAATATTCATTGTTTCAAGAGACGCCAGCGACTGCTGTTTTCCTTTGTTGCTCAACATCATAATAGGAATTGATTTATCTCCTTCCCTGAATTCTCCTGCCTGAAAACCATCCAGCACGGTTTGAAGAGAAATTGCAATATCCTGATTTGTAATTCCGGCAGCCTGCGCCTTATTCTGATCGATATCAATTACAAACTTCTTCCCTTTCGGACCCCAATCATCTTTAATGTTTTTGGTTCCATTCAGACTAAAAAGTTTTGCTTTTATTTTTCCTGCAATTTCTGTCAGTTTATCGGGGTTATCGCCCGAAACCTTTATTTCCACCGGAGTTCCGCCACCACCTGCTGCAAGAAAACCAACTTTAACATCTGCATCAGGGAAATTGTTAAAGCAAAATTGATCCAGTTTTTTCACCATTTCTGCATTAACAACAAACGAAGATGTATTTACCAGAATATGAGCATAATTTGAATTTGCTTCATCTGCACTGTAGCCAAGATCGTAAGAAGAAGGACCTTTGCCAATGTAAGATGACCAGTCAACAATTCCCTGAGTTCTGGTATTGTTTGTTCTTAACTCAGATTCCATAAAATTTTCAATTGCTGTTACGGTTTTGCAAGTACTTTCAAGTTTGGTTCCCTGCGGGAGATTTATATCAATAGTGATCATATTTCTGTCGCTATCAGGAAAGAATACAAAATCGAGCAAAGTAAATCCAAATATGGATATAAAGAACAATCCGACAATGCTGAACAGAACTATTCTTTTCCACGATAACGCCAGCAAAATTAAATCTTTATATCTTCTTTTCAGCAGATTGATTGTTCTATCCAGAAAACTTTCTTTATCTTTTTTAATCTTGAGAAATAAAACACAAAACAGCGTTGTGATGCTTAAAGAAATCAACCAGGAGGAAAGAAGCGCAATTGAGATAACTACAAATATGGGGCCCATAATATCTCCCATTACTGA
Source organism: Rhodothermaceae bacterium (assembly GCA_041725875.1). Classification (GTDB taxonomy): domain Bacteria; phylum Bacteroidota; class Ignavibacteria; order Ignavibacteriales; family Melioribacteraceae; genus JBGRQB01. The sequence continues at coordinate 2,741 of JBGRQB010000077.1, read as the reverse complement.
TTCTGCCATATAAAAAGATAGAAAAGCCGCAGAGGTAGTAAGTGTGGAGATAAGAAGAGGCATAAATAATTCGGAACAGGATTCTATTGCTGCTTTCTTTATTTCAATTCCTTCTTCAAGTTTAACCATAATTGATTCGGCAACAACTATTGCGTTATCAACCATCATTCCCAGAGCCATAATTAATGCTGCAAGAGTGATCTGGTTTAATCCTAAATCGATTAACCCCATAATCATTAAAGTTGTGATTGTTACTATTGGTATCAGACTCGCAATTACCAGACCGGTTCTGAGTCCTAAAAAGACAAGCATTACAGCCAGCACAATTGCGATAGATTGAAACAGGTTACCAAGAAAATCACTTATTTTGTTTTCGATGTAAAAATCTATTGATGCGAGTCTGGTGAGTTCAAGTCCTATTGGAAGACGCGCCATCCAGGTTTTTACAATTTTATCTATTCCTTTGCCGAGCTTTATAATGTTACTTCCCTTTTTCAGAGAAATATGAAGAGAAACAGCTTCTTTTCCGTTAATTCTTACTTTTTGTTCCGGGGGATTAATATATCCTTTTTCAATTGTTGTAATATCGCCGAGCACAACAACTTTGCCTCCTTTACCAACCGGAATAAGTGTATTTTTTATATCGTTAATGTTATTAAAATTACCTGTTGGTTCCAGAATAATTCTTTCTTCTTCAATATTTATTTCACCGCCCGAGTTGAGAATATTTGTACTTGCAATAATTCCCTGAAGCGAACTGGATGTTAAGCCGTAAGCTTTTAATTTGGTGTTGTCAAATTTTATAAAAACTCTTTCTTCCTGAATTCCGTTTATCTCAACTTTTGCCGCGTCATCAAGTTTAATTAATTCATCTCTGATATCATCAGCATATTCTTTCATCTCTTTATATGAATATCCGTCACTTGTCAGTCCGACTGCAATCCCGAAAACTTCTCCAATTCCGTCGTCATTCAAATTTGGTTTTACATTATTCGGTAATCCTTTTATTGCATTAAGTTTTCTGCGGAGCCTGTCCCACACAGCTTGTAAATCCTCTTTTGAAACTTCCATTTTAAGTTCAACACTCACAACCGAGAGTCCGGTTCTGGAAGTACTTTTTACATTTTTCAGTTCCGGTAATTCCTGGGCTACCTTTTCTATTTTATCTGTAACAAGTTCCTCAACACGTTCCGGACTGGCACCGGGAAAAGAACTTACAATTGTTGCAACTCGTATTGTGTAAGGAGGCATACTATCGCGGGAAAGTGATTTGTAAAACATAATTCCCATCAGCATTACAAACACCAGAATACTGATTACCACTCTGTTTTTTTCTATAGAAAATTTTGCAAAATTCATAATTTCTTCTTTTTGTTAGTGATTATTTTAATTTCACTTTCTGACCATCAAGTAATGTTTGTAACCCGGCAACAGCTATTTTTTCTCCGGCATTTAATCCTTTTTTCACCTTAAATCCGTCAGTGGTAAGTTCACCAAGTTCTATAATCTGTTTCTTCACAATTCCGGTTTTTTCATCTGCAGATTCAACAACAAAAACAAAATTTCCCGTGCCATCTTCACCAACAGCTTTTACAGGAACTATTATTGAATTATCGCGCACAAGATCCAGCTGCCCGAAATTAAAAGTTACATCCACAGTCATTCCAGGTTTTATTGCTTCGGTAGCATCAACTATCCTGACTTTAACCGGATAGGTAGATGAACTTGCATCTGCAACAGGGGCAACTTCAATTACCCGTCCCTTAAACTTTTTGCTGTTAAGTGCTGAAAATGAGAGTCCGGTTTCCATCCCCAGCTTCACTTTGTTTATAACATTTTCCGGCAATCCCACATCAATATTTATTTCTTTACCTGCATTCAGCACAGCAACAACTTGTCCGGCATTTACATTTTCATTCAGTTCATTATTAACAAGTGCAATTGTTCCTGATTTTGGAGCGTAGATATACCCATATTCAATTTGTGATTTTTGGATACTTTTGTTTCGCTGAGCCGATTCATACTGATCAAGCGCATTTTGATAAGAGTTTCTGGCTGATTCATAATCACTTAGCGAACGACTCCCTTTTTCATAAAGCAGTTTGGTTCTGTCAAGAGTTGATCTGGCAGTCAGAAGCGCAGATTCAGCACTTTTTACGGCCGAAAGCGATTTTTCATAAGCAAGATTGGCCTGTACGTTGTCAAGTCTGGCTAAAATTGCACCCTTTTTTATTTTTTGTCCTGCCTTAACATTTAACCGGGTAATTATGCCGCTGGTTCTGAAGCTTAATTCAATTTCATCTCCTGCTTTCGCAACACCGCTGAATGTTCTTATTTTATTTGCATCTGCGGTTTTTACAATTTCATATTTTACCGGACGAAGAACTTCTTTTTTTACTTCTTCTTTTCCGCAAGCAGAAATCATTAATATTAATAATGCGGTTAAAATCCATTTTACTGTTTTCATAGTTTATCTATTATTTTGTTATTAATCATATGTTGTTTTGCTCTATCAAGAAATTTTTTGTTGCTCTCTTCCGATTCCAGCAGGAAGAAATGTCCCACAGCTCTTTCGAGTCGGAAAGAAGCCATAAGATATTTGTAGTTAGCCGTTGAACTTGCCAGCTGCGCCTGAAGATAGTTTGTCTGGGCATCAATCAATTGAATTACAGAAACCGCACCTTCAAAATATGAGTTTTGTGTAAGTTCCAGACTCTCCTTAGCTGTTTCTTCGGCAATTT
>JBGRQB010000076.1:0-18846 GCA_041725875.1 Rhodothermaceae bacterium | reverse complement strand
TAATACGTTTATTTAATCACAATTTACTATACAGATCTATATATTTATCAATGCTATTCTGCAGATCCAATTCTTTTTTAACTGTATCAATGCATCTTTGATAAATATTTTCATCTTTAAGTAAATTGATCATTTCTTCAATTCCGTATTGAATTTTATTTTCGTCAACAACCACCCCAATTTTGTTACGGTTAATAATATCTTCTGTATCCCCTATCCCACTAGAGAGAAAAACCGGTAATCCGGCAGACAGATATTCCGCAAACTTTACAGGTGTTGCGACTTTGTTCACTAAGTTCCTTTCTCTTATCATTATTGCAAAATTGCTTTCCATTAATTTTTCTTTAACCTGATGAGATTCTAAAGTTTGTAGAATAATTTTTTCTCCAAATCCATCTATACCCTTCAGTAAATCATAAAATTGATCATAATCATAAGTTAAAATGTTTATTTCGATTTCTTTAAAGTTTTTACGACATTCCGCAACAAATTTTTTTATACCGGGAAGATATTGCCATTTCATAGCTGAGCCCGAATATACAACTGAAATTTTATCCCTTTTTTTATGTTGAATAATATTTTCAGGAAGATCCGAAATATCTGTCCCATTTGTTATTGCTACAGTCTTATCAACAATATCAGGAATATATCTGGTATAAGCCTCACTAATATACTCTTTAAATTTCTTAGAAACCACAACCATTGCATCTGCTTTTCGCATAATTTTTAGTTCAAATAATTTTAACGCAACAGTTATAATTCCATTTTTTTTAAGGTTCCCGCGGTAAATTTCTTCTTCAATTAAAACTCCTCTGTTATCGTAAATAAACTTAACTTTTCTTGTTGTAAACATTAAAGCTGTAAGAGCCATTACAGAGGGAATTAAACTTCGGGTATGAACAATGTCAATTTTATGATTTTTTATTATATCCCTTGTTTGCTTGGTCATCGTAATGATACGAAGAATCCAATTAGGAATTATTTTTTTACTTTTATATCTGTTTTCAAAAAATGTAATCTTGTTAAGATATTTATTTTTTATACGATTGATTGTTTCAATTTCATTTTCAGTATTCTGCAATTTCTCATAAGTAATACAAAAAGATTTATATCCTTCTTCACTCAGCGAAGCTAACAAAGGAAATCCCTGAGAATGAAGAATACGATTAGTGATACTACTGTCTGAAACAAATAATATAGATTTTTTATTCATTATGTCTAAACTAATTTTTTGTAAATCGTTTCAAGTGAAGGAATAGTTTTTTTTAAGTCAAACTTATTTTGTACAAAGTCCCGACTTCTTCTTCCAAATATTTCCATCTGTTCCGGGTTATCAATAAACCATTTTAATTTCTCAAAAATTTGATCACTATTTCTTTCTTCAACTAAGAAACCGGTTTCATTATTTACAACAACACCCGGTATATCGGCGTGTGTTGTTGACACAACCGGACAGCCGGTCGCACAGGCTTCGATTAATCCCACAGGCGCACCACCTTCGTTGTCACCATCTTTTGCCTGAACACTCGGGTGCAAAAAGATATCACATTTTGTCATTTCTTCAATTGTAACACTATGAGGTTGCTTACCCAAAAACTTTACATTTTCAGAAATGCCAAATTCTTTTGCAATATTTTCCATTCTCTGGTTTGCGGCTTCTGAATCTCCGGCACCTATTAATCTAAACTCAAAATTATAATCAGCTTTTTTAAGTTTGGATAAAGCTTCAAGTGAATATTCTATTCCTTTTTTTTCACGGAAAGTTGAAGTTTGAAGAATGATAGTTTTATCAGATCTATTATATTTTTTTTCAGGATACTTTTCTACTTTTATTCCAAGTGGCTGAACCACTGCTTTTGCTTCGGGACAACCTAACTTGATAAGCTGTTCTCTTAAATTAGGTCCTTCGGCAAGAAAGTAAGAGCCATACTCAAATAATTCCTGATACTTTTTTCGCCAAGTTTCTTCTTGTCCAAGTTTTGAAACATCAACACCGTAAAAAGTAGCAACAAGAGGAATATTATGTTTTTTAACAAACTTCAACCAGTGAACGGCTTCGTTTCCCATATGTCCATGAAATAAAAACGGTTTTATTTCTTTAACATATTTATCAAAAAACATTCCGTAGTTGTGAGTCAGGCGACGATTCAAATAATTCAAAAATCTGTTTAATTTATTTTCATCTTCAACGGAATAAACATTGTTCAAAGGAAACTGATCCAGGTTTTCAGTTCTTTGCGTAAACACGCTATGTGTAAAACCGGAACTTCCTTTTAACTGAGAATAAACCCAGGAACCAGTATGAAACAAATAAGGGGTTATTAAGTGAACAATATTTTTCGACATTTATATTTTTTCTCCTGTGAAAACTGATAAAGTATCATTAAACTCTTTGTATTCTTCTACTTTTTTTATTTTTAATGATTTAAACAGCGAAATATAAAAATTTTCATCTCTAAAAAACCATTTTCGAGATGAATTCAAATTTGCTGTATTTTCAACAAGAAACAGTTTACCATTTTTTTTCAAAACTCTCTGTAGTTCTTCAGATATCTTTAATAATTTTTTCTCGCTAATCCCACCTAAAACAAGATTAATGAAAATCATATCATAACTTTCATCATCAAATGGTAAAGACGTTCCATAAAGGTTTTTATAGTTTACTTGCGGACACCTATACGCTTTTTTTAATAGAGGAAAAGAAATGTCTGTTCCTGTTACTTTCAAATTAAATTCTTCTGACAACCACTTTGAAAATCGTCCAACTCCACAACCAAAGTCGAGACAAATTTTCGTATCTTCTGAAACAATTTCAATAAGATGCTTGTGATAAATATTTTTGTGAAATTCAGTTGCTTTATCAAATTCATCAACGGAATAACCACTATTGAGAACTGCAACTTCTCCTTTTTTTCCTCTTACCTGCCAATAGAAATATTGATATAAACCCAAAAACTCCAATACTTTAGTTAAGATTCTTTTCATACTCTTTTACTCGTCCAGTTTTATTGAAAAGCTCAACTCCGGTAAACAAAATCACATAAAGCAAATTTAATTTGTTATATGCTATTAAAGAAGGAGTTGTTAAACTATAAACTAATATTCCGCAAAATCCTGCGAGAGTGCCGAGAATAATAATTTTATGCAATTTATTTTTGGTAAATCTAAGAATATTTATTCCTTGTCTGAATATTCTGTAAATCATCCAGGAATATATCAAAAATCCAATTAATCCAATTTTCCAAATCAGGTATAAATAAGAATTATCAGGATAGATAATTCTCCCTTTTCGTTTTCCCAGAAATTTATATTGTACAAAATCACCAAACCCGTGTCCGGTAAATGGTTTTGCAATTATTTTCTGCACAATATAAAATCCCAGTTCCACTCTCATCAAAAGTGAATGATCTTCTGTAGGATTTGTAAATCCTTTTGCTCTGTCTTCTACTGTATTTCCCTGATTAAGATTTTGTGATCCTGTATTTTTAACAACATAACCAATACCGGCCAAAATTACCAATGAAACAATTACAATCATTTTCTTTACTGAATATCCTTTTTCATATAGCCAGAACATTCCCACCAAAGAAATTGTAGCAAGTGCCGCAACCCATAATCCTCTTGTTAAAGTGATTACGAGTCCAAAAGTAATTAGGAAAGCAATTACTCCGCCAAACAATTTATTTTTCTTACTATAAACAAAATATGCCGAGGCAATTCCTATTCCAAATGGAAGCAGGTCTGCCTGAAAAGTAACAAATCTTCTTGAGCTGATAAAAAGATTAATCACCGTATATTGGATTGCAATTGAAAGTAAAATAAACATCGTAATTTTGATTAGCTTATAATAGCTTTCATCATCTTTTATAAATCCGGGCAATAAAAGAATTGCTCCGTACATCGAGATATTTATAATTTCAATTGATGAATTATAGGACGTACCATTTGAGAGTCCGGCAATATAAATAATCAAGTTGTATAAAAAGAAAATCAAAACCGGTTTCTGTACATAATTTAACTTTAGATTTAATTTTCCTCCATTAAGCAGATATGAAAAAACAGCAAAAATCAATATCATTAAAAGAGGTAAATTAGTAGCAATGATAATACTTAACGAATTATGAAACTCAGAACTGAACAACAGCGAAGTTGCCAGCATTAAAGAGACACCGGTAAGAACTATATCTCTTGTATAAAAATATACCGGAAATATAATTACTACTGATCCGTAAAACATTAGTATCAGGTTTTCTGAAAATTTTGCAGCAGAAAATAAAAATCCGCCACTCCAGATAAACAACAATGACACTAATACTATTACTATATGTTTACGTTCAAAACTCATTATAATTATCTTCTGAAATTATTTTTTAAAAAACATTTTATACAAACTTGAAACATCTTTTTTATAGAACACAAATATTAATATTGCATAAACAAAAACACCTGTAATGACACCTGTTGCTAATTCATATACTTCCGGCAGATAAATCACATTTATAACCAGATAAACTATTCCTGCCATAAATCCGGCAGCTAAAAATGGCAAAGCAAAACTATCAATAAAATATTGTTTCAGACTTTTACCAATTAGTGGTTTGATTAAAAACAGATACATAAAAATATAAAGTATGTAATAAAGTCCTAACCTTACCACAGCAACAGTAACCAGATCAAATTTTGCTGCAAAGAAAATACTGACCGGCATTAAAAATGCAACAGCAAGGTTCCAGTAAAAACCCAGTTCCGGTCTTCCTTTAGCAAGCTGTAAAGATCCTACAGGATTGTTTACAACAACTACCAGAGCATTCACAGCCAATATCTGAATTATAACTGCACTCTGTTCCCAGCCGCTGCCGCTGTATACTTCCATAAAAGGAAATGCTACCGCTGCAAGTCCCAGCAACAATGGAAAGTTAATTAAACTCAAATATCTCAGCATTTCATAATATGCGTTTTTAAGCTTTTCATTTTCATTTTGGATTTTCGAGAAAACCGGGAAAATTACCTGATTAATCATTGGATTAATTTTCTGCAGCGGCTGTGCTACCAGCTGCATTGCAATTGAATAATATCCCAGACTTGCTTTCCCCAGCATTTTTCCAATGAGAATCTGATCCACATTTGAGTTAAAGAAATTAATCAGTTTCTCTCCAACGTGGTAATATCCGAAAACAAAATACTTTTTAATTTCTCTGAAATTAAAATCCAGTTTCATTGAAAATTGTTCTTGTTTATTCAGAAGCAGCAGAATTGTTTTTACAATAGCGTAAGTCAGATTTCCATAAACAAGTGACAATGCTCCAAAATCATGATAAGCCAAAATAACTGCCATTGTTGAGTTGGATATATTTCCGATAACTTCAATTCGGGCAATTACATTAAAATGAAGATTTTTTTTCAACAGCGTCAGATGAAGCTGACTGACTGAAAAAAAGATAAAACTTATTGTGATAATTTGTATTAAGTGTGTTAATTCATTTTCATTGTAAAATGACGCAACCAGCGGGGCTAAGAAAAAAGTACCGACAGCTAGTAAAATTCCAAACAACACATTAAATGAAAAAATAGTTGATAGTTCTTTTTTCCCGGTATCCTGAAAATGTATAACTGCAGAACTTAAACCGGAGTCTTGAAAAATGTTTACAATTCCGGTAAAGCTAAATACCATTGCAACTAAACCAAATTCATCTGCATCAAGAAATCTGAGTAAAAACGAATAAGTTATTATAGGAAGAATAACCTTCATTACTGATATGAGAGCGGAAAATTTCATTCCTATAACTGTTTGTTGTCGCAGATTCATTAAAACCCTTCCGCAAAACTTTCTTTAACATTTTTGTATCCGTGGAAATAGAGTCTTAACCAAATTTCAAAAGTCAGAAATTTTGACAGATCGTAAAACCCTATTTTTTTTGCAAAATTTCCATCTGTTATCTGTTTAGCAACATCAGGGGAGACATAATCTAATAACAAAGATTTATCATTTAGTAATTTGGAAATCATCTGCTGGATTTTATCTTCTTTACTCCAATCGGAATAATTAACAAACTGATTATGAAATTTGCCCAAAAGAGCAAGATTTATTCTGTCTTTTGCCTTATGATAAAATTTCCTTTCCCTGTTTAACGGCAAACCAGTTTTCTGCCATTCTACTTTTGTAAAATATTCATAAAAACTATTTAACAAAGCTGCTTTATAAAGTTTATTGTTTACTCTGAATTCATCAGGTAATGAATAAATAAATTTAATTAACTCTTTATTAAGGAAAGGTCGTTTCTCTTTTGTCAGCTTAACCGCTTCATTAGTTCCCCAATAGGTAAATCTTCTGGCTCTTGTATTAATAAAGTATGAATCAGTATTATTTATGTTAAAAAAGTCATTGTTAAAATCATCTATACTATGATATTTATCAAATCTTTCAAACGCTGTACTTTCATTTAAAGTGGATGATGTTTTTGACAACCAGCTTCCTCCGCAAACAAGATCTCCGATAAATCCGTCAAAATTGCTGGTACCTAATGATTCAATTTCATTGATAAATGGAGATTGATGCAGATCGCATAAATTTATTGCACCGTCGGTTCTCCACACACATTCAATTCTTCCCTCGAACCAATTTGATTGATTGAGATTCATAAAAATATTATTAACATTTTTAAGTGTTGAGACTTTGCGTGCAATTTCAACATCAGGTGTTTTTTTTGAACCAAACGTAAATGTGTTTAACATATTTTCACGTGGAAGAGCCGAAAAAATAGCTCTGGAATCAAGTCCGCCACTTAAAGCAACCGAATATTTTTCATCAGGTTTTATTCTTGAATTAACCGCATCAATTAATAATCTGCCGGTTTCTTCAGTCGCAGTTTCAAAATCAATATTTTCTTTTTTAATTTTATTCCACGACCAATATTGTCTGGAAGAAAACTGTTTATTTTTGATATTATATTTTACAACAGTGGAAGCAGGAATTAATTCAACTTCTTTGAACCAAGTACGATTTCCCAGATGATGCCCTAACTTTAAGAAGCAGTTAACGGTTTCTTTATCAATAGTTAAACTTTCAGTAAAATTGTAAAATCCTTTTAGATCGCTTGTCCAGAAAAAACCTTTATCAAAATGAGTATTTATAAAAGCAGGTTTGATTCCAAAGCGATCGGTAACAATGGTAATTTCTTTTTTTTCAGTGTTGTATAGTGTAACTGAAAATTCCCCATTCAGTTCGGAAAGAAAATCTAAATAGTTTTCTTGTTCAAGGATTTTGCAAAAAAGGCACCCGGTGTTAAAATTTTCTAATTTTAATTTACGGGCAATATCTTTTGTGGTATAAATTTCACCATCGACCCAGCATAAAGTTTTGCCGTCAGAATAAAATGAATATTGCTTTTCAGTTTCGTCCCAGTAAACTTGATTTATTTTGATATTTTCATCTGCAAAATTATTATCAATAAAATGAGTTGAATTATAAATCAGTTTTTTTGCAGATTCGTTTATATCAAATAGTTTGCTATTAGTACTTCCTGAAATTCCCGGCATTTAATAACTTAATTCCTAAATAATTCTTAATTTAATATATTGTTCAAGGCTTCAATAACATCTGAAACATCTTGATCAGTTAATTTTGCTGAGAATGGTAACGACAAAGTTCTTGCCGAGATAAATTCGGCATTAGGAAAATCACCTTCCTTATATCCAAATTGATTTTTATAGTAAGGATGAAAATGTAAAGCTATATAATGAACACCGGTTCCGATGTTTTGCTTATGCAGCTCTTGTATCAGTTGATCGCGTGTTATTTTTACATTTTCCAAATCAAGTTGTATAGTATACAGATGATATGCGTGTCTTGTATTTTGTTCAACTTCGTCAGGCAAAAACAACGGCAGATTTTTCAGTTCGTTATTATAACGATCCCAAATTTCTTTTCTTCTTTTGGAAGTTTCATCAATTCTTTTTAACTGATGAATTCCCATTGCAGCCTGAATGTCAGTCATATTATATTTAAACCCCGGAAAACATACCTGATAATGTTTATATCCGTCATCACTAAATCTTTTCCAGGCATCTTTTGTCATTCCGTGAAGGCCATATATTTTTATTTTGGAAGCAAGTTCTTCGTTATCGGTAGTGATCATACCGCCTTCAGCAGTAACCAAATTTTTTGTAGCGTAAAAACTGTAACTGGTTATATCATTAAAACTTCCTACTTTTTTTCCTTCATATTCAGTTTCAATTGCGTGAGCAGCATCGTGAATAATTTTAAGATTATACTTTTCCGCAAGTTCATTTAATCCTTTAATATCACAGGCTCTGCCGGCAAAATGAACAGGAACAATAGCTCTGGTTTTTTCAGTAATTTTATTTCTTGCATCTTCCAGATCAATTGTCATTTTAGATTTATCAACATCCACTAAAACCGGTTTTGCACCAGCATGAATAATTGCATTGGCAGACGCGGCAAAAGTCATCGAAGGAACCAATACTTCATCACCGGGCTGAAGATCAAGAACTACTGCAGCAAGATGAAGACCCGCAGTACAGGAGCTTACAGCCATCGCATATTTAGCGCCTACATAATCTTTAAATTCTTCTTCAAATCTATGTACTTTCGGACCTGTACCAACCCAGCCGCTTTTAAGTGTATCAACAACTTCATTAATTTCATCGTTTTCTATCAGCGGACTGCCAAACACCAAATAATTATTTCTCATTAATCTACCGTCCATTTAAATAAGTTTTTCCTTATATAAGTAAACTTTTCAGAATTCTTCAGGTTTTCATTTTCCATAAATAAAATTATGGCAAAGATCAGCAGGAAGTTTCCTATTCCGATTAACACTGTAAATAAAGTTCTTGGCGGATAACTCTTTTTCACAGGTGCATCTGCATAATCAATCACCTGTAAAATAGGCACATCTTTTTGTTCATCTATACGAGCCTGCTCATACATAGGCAGCATAAACTTGAGCATAGTCTGGTTAATTTCAATCTCTCTGAAATATCTGAAATAATTTAATGCTTTTTCAGGAAGTTCATCAAGTCCGACTATCGGACTGTTATTAACTCCGTCCTTCTTTATTTCATTCAGTCTTTCGCTCAATTGTTTAACTTCAATTTGCAAGCCTTCTACGTTACGTGATTTTTTTCCATAAACTTTTTCCGCAACTGAAAGTTGAAGTTCTTTTGTTAGCAATTCAGTTTCAAACTGCGCATAAGATTCCAGAATAGTTTTAACCTGTTCCTTGGCAGCATATAATTTATTTTCTCTTTGGAAGATAGCAAGTGAATCTTCAGATCGTGATAAATTTAATCTAACCTCAGCTAATCTTTCTCCAAGAAATATTCTGTTGTCTTTCGATTTTCTGACTTTAAGATCGATCAGTTTGTCATTCAATCTTTTTATTACGTAATTAGCAATATCAGCAGAAAGTTTTGGTGATGGCATTCTTACACTAATTATATAAGCACCGTCATCAGTTTCTTCTGTCGTAATATCATCACCGAGTCGTTCTCTGGCTTTTCTTTTATAATCAGGATAACTTAAAGAATCGAGTTTAAAAACTTTGAACAAATCATATTTTTCGATCAGTTCATCTTTCATTGTTCTACTGGAAATTATTGTATTAAACATCCCGACTTCAACACTGGATTGAGTCATACCCGGAATATCAATAGGCAGGTTGGATAAGCCGCCTATTAAACCAGCTATTCCGCCTGAACTTTCTTCAGAAGGAATAATCATGGCAGAAGCGTCAAATTTTTCTTCAACAAAATAATATATTCCCAAATAAGCTATAACCATTGAAATAAAAACTAGAGATATAATTGTCTTCTTCCATTTCAAGAAAACTATTAATAAATCTGCAAAATCAATGTTTGTATTTTTATCCATTACTTTTCCTGTTTGTCTTTACAATAATTACTTTATCCAGATTTGAATTGCAATAAGCGCCAGAGTACCTAAAGCACTAATTACGGTTCCTAAATTTTTAACATAATAACCAATTGTTCTTGGCGGTGATTTTGGAACCCATATATGATCACCCGGTTCTATTTTGATGTTTTCATTTTCATCCAAAGTCTGCCAATGATATGTTTTTGATTTTATCACAACAATATCATCTTCATCCTGGGCATCTTCGCCCAGACCTCCGGCCATTTCTACATACTCAAGCACAGATTTTCTATTATCAAATTTGTAATAACCTGATGCCCCGACCTGACCATATATATAAACCAAATCAGTTTTTTCCGGAATTAAAATAACATCGCCATCTTTTACGATAACATTATTTTTATCGTCAGTTAAATTTTCAAAATCTATATTGTGTCTTGCCTGTAATAATCTTAACTGATTATCAACTCTGAAAAAGGCTGTATCTTCGTGAGTTATATTTGACATTCTGCTGGAAAGCATTAATTCTAATTGTTTATAGTAATTATTAACAGATGAAATGCCTGCTTTATCGCCCCATTGCTTTTCAATTGATTCTTTTCTAAGTAAATCCATTGATGAATTATTTCTGATCAATTCAGATCTTCTTAAAGAAGCACTTTCTTTAACGCTGGCTTGTTTAAGCACTTTGTCAAGCTTAGTAGAGTTTTTTGTAACGTAAATATATCCGGGATTATTAACTTCTCCTAACACAAGTACTTTGAAATCTTTTTGAGATAATTCATCAGCCAAAACTCTGATTCTGTCTCCGTTTTTCAATTCAAAATCAGAATTAAGTTCTACGCTAAATACCTCTTCGGCATTTCCGTCAAAGCTTAATCGTGATATTTCAGCTTTTTTAATATTTGTATATCTGGTATCAATTCCGCGAGCTAAAATTAATATATCAGATAATTTATCACCTTCAACAAAATGATAAGCACCCGGTTTTCTTACTGCGCCTGTTATTCCTACAAAATATTTCTTAATATCTTTTACCGGAAAAATTATTACATCTCCGTCATTCAAGTAAGGATTAAGATTAAAATCTGCAGTAAGTCTGAATTTTTCAAGATCAATATTTTGTTCAGAACCGTTTCTGCTTTTCAGAATAATTCCTCTTGTTGCAAAAGATTCAAGTTTACTTTTTACCTGCTGCAACGAGTTATCATCTTTGGCAGCTTGTAATGACGCTTGTTTGGCTTCGTTAAAAACTCTTGTTATAAACTGATCTACTCTTTCAGTTCTGGAAGCTGGAAAAGTTCCTTTTATCAAAAACTCTCCACCAATTGTAACACTTATTATATTAAGCATTTCACTGTTGAGCAGATTATCAGTCGTGTTTTTCTTTACTTGGGCATTTAAAACCGATAATGAAAAAATTACTATTAACAAAATTGCGTTTTTCATTTACTTACCATATTGTTTAGCATAATAATTTACATATTCTCCTGAAATGATTCTTTCCCACCAGGATTTGTTATCTACATACCATTGAACTGTTTTTTCAATAGCCTCTTCAAATTTAAACTGAGGTTTCCATCCCAGTTCATTTTGAATTTTAGATGAATCTATTGCATATCTTCTATCGTGTCCGGGTCTGTCTTTTACATATTCGATTAAATCTTCCGACTTACCTAAAATTCCGAGAATAAGTTTTACGATGTCGATATTTTTCATTTCCTGAGAAGCACCGATGTTATAAACTTCTCCAATTGTTCCCTGTTCAAAAACTTTGTTTATAGCAATGTTATGATCTATCACATAAATCCAGTCACGCACATTTAATCCGTCACCATAAACAGGAAGTTTTTTATCGTGTAAGGTGTTTATGATCATTAATGGAATTAGTTTTTCAGGGAATTGTAAAGGTCCGTAATTATTAGAACATCTGGTTGTAACAACCGGAAGACCATAAGTTTTGTAAAACGAGTACGCCATTAAATCAGCTGCTGTTTTACTTGATGAGTATGGACTGTTTGGCGAAAGCGGAGTTTGTTCAGTGAATAAACCTTCCCGGCCAAGACTCCCATAAACTTCATCAGTGGAAACTTGTAAAAATCTTTTTACTTCATATCTGCGAGCTGCTTCAAGCAGAACATTGGTTCCCATTACATTTGTCTGGTAAAAAACGCCTGAACCAAGAATACTTCTGTCAACATGACTTTCAGCCGCGAAGTTGATAACATATTCAATTCCAAATTCAGTGAAGATATAATCTACCAATTCAGAATTGCAAATGTCACCTTTTATAAATTTATAATTTTTATTGTTTTCCGATTCCTTTAGGTTTTCAAGATTTCCTGCATAAGTCAGTTTATCCAGATTAACAATAAAGTAGTCGTCTCTTTCTTTCAGTATATGATTAATATAATTACTGCCGATAAATCCGGCACCACCGGTTACTAATATTTTTTTCAATTTATCACCGTTATTTATTTAGTTTATCAACTAATATTTGCGTAATTCTTTCAGCAGCTTTGCCATCCCATAACTCAGGAACGGTTCCAGCTTTTTTATATCCGTTTATTACTTCTTCACTTTTTACAAGAGCTTTTTCAAAATCAACACCAACCAGCTGGTTTGTTCCAACATCCATTGTTACCGGACGCTCGGTTGTGGTTCTGACTGTTATACATTGAACGCCAAGAAACGTAGATTCTTCCTGCAAACCGCCACTATCAGTAACAACCACTTTTGAATTTTTCATCAATGCCTGAAAATCGATATAACCGATCGGGTCAGTCATAATTATATTACCATTAAGATTTTGAAGCAAATTATATTTAGATAAATTATTTTTTGTACGAGGATGAACAGGAAAAACAATTTTGATCTTTTGTGATAGTCTGGAAAGAAAATCAGTGATTGTTTTAAGAGAGTCTTCAGTATCAACATTACTTGGTCTGTGCAAAGTAACCAAAGCAAAATCCTCTTCTTTTACATTTAGCTCAGATAAAATTTTTGATTCATCAATCTTTGGTAACTGGTTAACCAGACTGTCAATCATCACGTTACCTGTGAAAAATATTTTCTTTTTTGAAACACCTTCGGTATCAAGGTTTTCCAGACCACTTTTTTCAGTTACAAATAAATAATCAGAAATTCTGTCGGTAAGAATTCTGTTTATCTCTTCCGGCATTTCATTGTCAAAACTCCTTAATCCGGCTTCAACGTGTGCAACTTTTATATGAAGTTTTGAAGCAACCAGGCTACAGGCAATTGTTGAGTTTACATCACCAACCACAAGAACAAGATCCGGTTTTTCTTCCAGAACCACTTTTTCAAACTCAACCATAATATTGGCTGTTTGAATTGCGTGACTTCCGCCCTGAACACCAAGATAATAATCAGGTTTCGGGAGTCCCAGTTCGTCAAAAAATACTTTTGACATTTTCTCGTCATAATGCTGACCGGTATGACAAATTTTATGTATAATTTTATCTGTATGTTTTTGAAAAGCTTTGTGAATTGGCGCCACTTTCATAAAATTAGGACGGGCACCTACTATAGAAATAATTTTTTTCAAACTTGTTTTCCTTATTGTTAAAACGCAAAAAATCCGGCCAAAATACCAACTTGTATAAAAAATGCGTCACCATTCATACCATCCGGTACATTTGCCAGATTTTGATTATTATGGATTTTCCAGTCATAATCGAATGATGATTGATATCCTGCTCCGGCTCTAAAAGCTAAAAATCTGTTTACCGGAATATCGATATTTACAGTTGGAATTAAAATGTAATAATTACTATACATTTTCAGATGTGTGCTGTTTTCGCCGGACAGATTATTCCAGTCAACTCCGCCATTATTTTTATAGAGATTAATCTCAAGATTTCCCACACCTAAAATTACTCCGAAAGATACACCCACTTTTTTAATAAACGGAAGTGTATATTCCAGTGTTAATCCGCCGCCGGAAATATCATAATTTGAAGCGTAATTTATATTACCAACTGTTTTGGAATCTTCGGTAGAACCGCCAAATCCCATTCCGCCAATCCTTAAATTTTTAATCGACATTATATAAAAATAGCCGCTGCCGCCAGGAGCATATATAGATTTTCCGGAAATTTCCGGAAACCCAAGCGTTGAAATTCTACCATTCAAAGGTGAAAAATCGGGATAAATTATAACCGGGGTATAGCCTCCGGCCGCGCCAAATTTTGCTGCCCATCCCAATCCTTTTATCTGAGCATCTGCAAACGGACTCAAAATAAGGATTAATACTAAAATGTGAAATGACTTCTTCAATTCCATAATTTTCTTTTATTTACAACCATCGAATATAATAAAAAATTAGGCTTCTTTCTTTAATTATATTATAGAGAAACCTTCAGATTAAATAGGGTTTAAACTGTAATTAACTGTTTTTGTCGGAAGTAAAAATCGAAGTGCGGAACGATTTCATTTCTTTGTAAAAAATTTATTAAAGTCGGCCGAAACCGACTTTAACTTAATTTATGCTTTATAAATTTTCTCTTTATATTTATCGCATTTACTGAATGCATTTCTTGTATCAACTAATAAAGCTGAATTTTCAGCAATAAAATCATAATCGTAATCAGTATGATCTGTAGAAAGAAGTATCAAATCAAATTTTGCAAGATTTTCTTTTGATAAATCAACAGACTGCATATCATATTGATATTTTCTTGTTTTAGGCAGAGACGGAATATGAGGATCGTTATAGCTTACTTCTGCTCCTCTTTCTCTTAAAATTTCAATCAATTTAAGAGTCGGGGATTCTCTCATATCATCTATATCTTTTTTGTATGCCGCTCCCAAAATCAATACTTTGGCTCCGTTTAGTGATTTTTTATGTTCGTTTAACACTTCCATAGTTCTGTTAACAACATAGTATGGCTGGAATGTGTTTATCTCACCTGCAAGTTCAATAAATTTGGTATTCATTTCAAATTCGCGAGCTTTCCAGGTTAAATAAAACGGATCTATTGGAATACAGTGGCCTCCTAAACCGGGTCCGGGATAAAAAGCTTTAAACCCAAACGGTTTTGTTGAAGCAGCTTTGATAACTTCCCAGATATCGATTCCCATTTTGTCAAACACCATTTTTAATTCATTCACAAGAGCGATATTAATTGATCTGAAAATATTTTCAAGAAGTTTTGTTGCTTCTGCTTCTGCTGTGGATGAAACAGGAACTGTCTGAACAATAACTTTATCATACATTGCGCAGGCAATTTTCACACATTTTTCAGTTACACCGCCAACAACTTTTGGAATGGTTGAAGTTGAAAAATCAGGATTATTAGGATCTTCTCTTTCAGGTGAAAATGCAAGATAAAAATCTTCACCAACAACAAACTCTTTCTCACCACTTCCCTGAATAACAGGCGCCTGTTCAAATTTTGGTTTTAACAACTCATCTGTTGTACCTGGATAGGTTGTAGATTCAAGAGTAACAATTTGTCCTTTTCTTAAATATTTTGAAATAACATCAGCTGTGCTGACAATATATTTCATATCTGGTTCGCGATATTTGTTTAACGGAGTCGGGACACAAATAATTATTGCATCAACTTCCGGTAAGCGACTAAAATCTATAGTTGCTTCAAAGTTGCCAGATTCAACAGAAGTTTTTACCTTTTCAGATTTGATATGCTTTATGTAGCTCTCACCTCTTTCGATAAACGGAATTTTTGCCTGATCAACATCAAAACCAATTACTTTAAAACCTTTTAATGCGTACTCAAGTGCTAATGGCAGACCAACATATCCAAGACCAACAACTCCTATTATCGCGGAATTGTCTTCAATTTTTTTCAAAAGTTCCATTTAAACCTCGGAAGAATAAATTTGAGAAATACAGAATGCTAATTTAGCACAAGATTGGAATAAATCAAAGTGAGGAGATGGAAAAATAAGAAGGCCGTTCCGATTTTACGCGGTATGCCAAAAACCGCAAATCATCACAACAAGGAAAATCAAATACAGCCTTCCCTTAAAATTTTAATCCATCATTTTGCGGAGAAACATTGAACTGTCAGCATCATCATAGTTTTGGTTATTCTGTTTCTGCTGATTTTCATTCTCTTTTTCACTTTCCTGCTGTTCAACTTTAAATCCGCTTTGAGAAGAAACAAGATCATCTAAAAGCGTATTCGAACCTTTTACTCTTATGATAGTCGGAACTTCAAGATCTGCATCTTCATCTATTTTAATATCAGTTAATGAAAAACCACTTCTCGGAATTGTAGTCTCTTTTTTAACTTCCTGCTTTGGCTGAGGCGTACTCACCTGCGTGGTAAAAGATGAGCCTGAACTTTCAGCTTCAAAACCGGTTGCAATAACAGTGTAAGAAACATATTCATTCATTTCTTCTTTGTTAACCCAGCCAAATATTACATTTGCTTCCTCACCGGCAGCATCGTAAATAACCTGGTTACCTTCATCAATTTCCTGCATAGTAAGATTGTTTGAACCGGTAACATTGAGCAAAATGTTTTTGGCCCCTTTTATACTGATACCTTCCAGTAACGGAGAGGAAATTGCTTTTTGTGCAGCTTCAACAGCGCGGTTTTCACCACTTGCAATTCCGCATCCCATTAAGGCTTCGCCACTTTCGCTCATTACAGATCTTACATCGGCAAAGTCAACATTGATTATACCATTAATTGTAATGATATCTGCAATACCGCGAGTTGCTTCATATAAAACTTCGTTTGGCTTGTCAAATGCCTGATTAGCCGACATCTGATTATCAATGATACTCAGTAATCTTTCATTAGGAATCATAATCAAACTATCAACATATTGTTTAAGTTCGTGAATTCCCTGTTCGGCATTTAACATTCTTTTCTTACCTTCCCAGCGGAAAGGTTTTGTTACAATTCCAATAACCAGCGCACCTAAACTTTTTGCAATGGATGCAACTAACGGAGCTGCTCCGGTTCCCGTTCCGCCTCCCATTCCGGCAGTTACAAAAACCATATCGCTTCCTTCCAGAACTTTGGTAAGATTTTCACGATCTTCTTCGGCAGCTTCTTTTCCTATTATAGGATTTGCACCTGCACCCAGACCGCGGGTTTTGTTTTTACCAATCTGAATTTTGTGAGTGGCTCTGCTTTGAATAAGAGCCTGGTTATCGGTATTAACGGCGATATATTCTACACCGTCTAATCCGCGTTTAATCATGCTATCGATGGCATTACAACCGCCACCGCCTACTCCGACGACTTTTAATACAGCAGACAATTTTTCCTCAGTATCTAATGTGGCAAATTTTGGCATATTTACCTCCTTGTTGTGATATATATTTTGTTACTATAATTCATCAAAAAATTCTTGTATTTTTTTCAGAAAACCACCAACCTTTGATTTTCCTCTTTGTTTACTGAATCCTTTTCCTGCCGAAGTTTCATCAGGTACTCCGGGAATACCTCTGATTAATCCGGCAACAGTTGCAAATTCAGGTTTTTCAATTTCTTCCGGAAGCTCTCCCATTAAATCTTGCGGAACTCCCATTCTTGCAGGCAATCCGAAAATTTCTTCGGCAAGTTCAACACAGCCGCGCAATAAAGAACCGCCGCCTGTTAATACAACACCTGCTTTAATTTTGTTTTTCACTTGAGCACTTCTCAAATCTTTATCAATAAGCGCAAACAATTCTCTCATTCTGACACTTATAATTTGAGTTAAAAGACTTACCGGAATTTTAATATTTCCGCGCGCTCCTACTCCTTTAATTAAAATATCTTCATCACGTATAATTGCTTCTTCCGTTGCATAGCCGTAATTTATTTTCAGGTTTTCAGCATCATCGGTAATAATTCCGAGTGATTCTCTGACATCTTTTGTAACCTGATTTCCGGCAACGCCAAATACTTTTGTATATTTTATTGCTTTATCGTGAAAGAGTGCTACATCGGTTGTTCCGCCGCCAATATCAATAAGAACAACACCTAAATCCTGTTCGCTTTCTTCAAGAACCGAAGCGCAGGATGCGATTGGCTGCAACACATATTTATTAACATTATAACCAGCACGTTCCACTGATCTTTTTATATTTTCTATTGCCGGAATTGCTGCAAGAACCACGTGGTTTACAGCTTCCAGTTTTGATCCGCACATTCCGATCGGATCATCAATTCCTCCCTGATTATCCACAATAAATTCTTCGGGAATAATGTGAAGAATTTTTTTATCAGAAGGAATTGAAATAGTTTTTACATCTTCTCTTAATCTTACTATATCATCAGCAGTTATCTCTTTATCAGGATTGCTGATTGTTACATAATTTCTGTGACGCAGACTAGTAATATGTTCGCCTGCAACTCCAACATTAATAGCCTCTACTTCAAGTCCGGCTCTGTTAGAAGCAATCTGCATTGCTTTTTCAATAGCTTCTGCAGTTTTGGTAATATTTGCTACCAGACCTCTATTCAATCCTTCCGATTTCACAACACTGAAACCTAATACAGTCTGAACATTTTCATCCTGTTCAGCTATAACAGCTCCAACCTTTGTTGTTCCCAAGTCTAAACCAGCAACTATTCCTTTTTTCATGCTCCTATTCCTTTTTCTTAGGATAATCCAAGATAAACATTTGTATCATATCTGAAGTCGATATATTCAAGAACTCCGTCAGAATCTTCATCTTTCAAAAACTTCCAGATTCTGTTCAGATATGCTATTTTCGTAACTTCATTTTCTCTGCCGATAATAACCGGATAAGATGAATCGATCAAAGTTACAACAATATCTCTTCCTTCGCGTAAATCTATTTCTGAAATATTATCCAGTAATTCAGGATTAATTAATTTCATTGCGTATATCATTTTAAATGCTGTTCTGATATCTTCGTTTTTACCAACAAAATTGAATAATTTCAATTCATCTTCCATAAACGGATTAAGAATAATAGGATAGTTTCCGTCTCTGGT
>JBGRQB010000075.1:0-18862 GCA_041725875.1 Rhodothermaceae bacterium | reverse complement strand
CAGTTTTTTCTCCAGGATTTTATAGGCAATGGATATTTATCACCCCACTTTTCATCAAGCTTTTCGAGGTTAAGGAACCCTGCTTCCTCTGTCGGAGCCTGATAAACCAGTTTCAAATCTTCTTACACTACCTAAACTTATTTTTTAAAAAAACTAACAAAGCCCTGTTGAGTCATATTAAAGTTTACCAGGGCTCTGTTATTTATAAAGCAACATCCAGCGGACTCCTCACTCCCAAGCCGCCTTTGTTTAATACGTGAGTATAAATCATAGTTGTTTTAACACTTTTATGTCCCAATAACTCCTGTATCGTTCTTATATCATAACCATTTTGTAAAAGGTTTGTTGCAAATGAATGTCTCAGGGTGTGACAGCCGGCGTGCTTTAAGATCTTTGCATCTTTGATTGCTTTCTTTACCGCTTTCTGAACAACAGAAGGGTTGATGTGATGTCTTCTTGTTTTGTTGTCATTATCTTCACTCAAATTTGCAGCAGGGAAAATATACTGCCATCCCTGTGATTTAGAAGCTGTAGGGAATTTCTTTGCAAGCGCGTTTGGCATACTTACAAGTCCGGCTCCGTTCAGCAAATCCTGTTTATGTACAAGCGCGGCTTTGTTAATTTGCAATTTCAGCTCGGGGATAATACTGTCAGGCAATAGAGTAACTCTGTCTTTTTGTCCCTTTGCATTTCTTATAACTATCTGACTCATAGAAAAATCAATATCTTTTATTCTTAAAGAAATACACTCAGATAAACGTAATCCTGCTCCGTACAAAAGAGAAGCGATGAGTCGGGTTTCATTTTTAAGATTATGTATAACTAAAATTGCTTCGGAGTGAGTAAATACAACCGGCAGTTTTTTATAACCCTTTGGTTTCTCTATCTCTCCGATACTGCCTATTTCAATGTTCAGTACTTTTTTATACAAAAATGAAATAGCATTAAGTGCCTGCTTTTGAGTTGAAGCAGCAACGTTTTTATCCTCAACAAGATGAGAAAGAAAATTACGAATTTCTCTTGCTCCAAGCTGTTCCGGATGAGTTTTATCGTGATATAAAATAAATCTTTTGATCCATTGTAAATAAGACTTTTCAGTGCGTGAACTGTAATGTTTTAAATGAAGAGTTTCCGAAACACGCTCAAGAAGTTTTTTGCCCATAATAACCTCAATGATTTGTTTACCCTGTAAATTTAACTGATGCCCTTTATCTTAACTAAATTTTTACGATTCCTATTCTGCTAATTCTTTTAATAACCTTTTTGCGTAATTGTCAGCCTTAACAGCTATTATAATTACAACAACTAAAAGCACTAAAGTGTTTGAAATAAAAAAGACCTGCGGATTTAAAGCTTCTGTAAAATATTGAACAATACAACATACGCTTAACCCTGCGCCAAGCTGTATCATCTCTTTAGCCCCTTTTTCATTTACCTTGTACCACACATCCTCATTTGTCATTGTTGCTTTGGTTCTTATACCATACCAGCTGTTTAGTTTAATTTTATTTCGATACAGAGGAAATGCAACAGCTATTAAAAACAGATGTGTTAAAAAGAATATTATTAATGCGCCTTCCATATCTTACCCGTAATTTTTAATTATTAATATGATCTAAATTAGGAAAATTTTCAACATATTTATTCGTCAATCGCTTCCGGTTTAAGCTGCATATATGTCAGCTTAGAACACAAACCAAGCTGTTCATAAAACTTTATTGTTTTATCATTTCCTGCTGCTACATATAACCCGATCTCTTTACAATTATTTTCTTTAAGCCAGTCAATATGCTGAACTGTAAGTTCTTTACCAACTCCTTTTCCGCGCTGACCGTCAAGAACGTGAAGCGATACAACTTCACCAACATCACCTTCTTTCTGAGAAATACAATAGCCGTAGATTTTATCATCTTCTTCAGCTATTGTAATTTTTAATGGATTCTCTTTTTCCAGAATTGCTTTCATTCTTTTTTCAAAAGTGATGCTGGTATAAAGCTCCTTAAACACTTTTTCAATTTGAATATGATACTCTTTATTTCGATTCCATAGTTCTTCTATAATGCTAATTTCGGAAGGGGAAATATCTCTGTAATTCATAATCAAATTCCTTTTGTGTTAAGTTGATAAATTATTAATCTTCTCTTATAACTACCTTTACTGCATCCTTTAAAGCAAATATTGGCAGATTTAACAGACTGATAGAATAATAGTTAATCTTGGTTTCCCATTCTTCACTTCTTTTTATCGGAAAATCTTCCTCAACTAAAGCAGAAGCTAGTAATTGATCGTCAGCTGAATAAAGTTCAATTACATTATCCCGATCTTTATCAATTTGAACATTGTTAGTAAAACTTATTTCGAGATGATATGATTCAAGACCATAGGATAGATTTTTGTATTCTTGATAAAGACCTCTTTTGGAAATTCCCTGATCTTTTATATCAAGCTTTTGATTTTCGTAAAAGATCTCATAATTGGTTTTAGCTATAATTATATCTTTCAGTAAATCTTGCGCGTTCTGTTTTCCGCAAAAAACAGTAAGCAGTAAAACTATAATCATTCCGTAATTATTAAGTTTCATTTTGTTTCTCCCTCTATTGTAGAATTTGCTTAACAAATTTCAGTTACAATTTACATTACAAAACTCATTAATGCAATTAAGCAGTCAGGAAATGATTATATCTGACTCCTTGATTGCATTTAATAATTCGGTTATTTACCATTTATCAAAATAGTATCACACTCAGATCCGTTTAATCTGAACTTTAATATCTCCTGATATTCTTTGGAATTATACCAGTTGTCGAAATCACTTTTGCTCTTAAATTCAATAATTACGGCTCTGGTATAATTCCATTTGCCTTCCAGTTTTTCAGGATTGTTATCCACTGCCAGATATTTTCCGTTATACTTTGAAAACACTTCACCTGCACGGTCAATATACTTCTGATATTCTTCTTCATTCTTTATTTTGATATTGGCAACGAAATAATACATCTCTTTTCCTTTCATCTTTAGAGAGTGTGGTAAATTTTTGTTATCTGCCTTTATGTTTCTTTTTTCGTTTCTCAACTCTTTTAGTTCTTTTATACTCTGCCTGTTCCTCCTTTAATTCTTTTGAGATCTTCTTTCTCTCTTTTTTATTCACTTCGAGCTGTTTTTGTATGGCATCCTGCGATTTTGTAGATAAAGGATTTCTACTTAATTCTTTTGATGCAATACGTTTTAATC
This sequence comes from Rhodothermaceae bacterium, assembly GCA_041725875.1. Classification (GTDB taxonomy): domain Bacteria; phylum Bacteroidota; class Ignavibacteria; order Ignavibacteriales; family Melioribacteraceae; genus JBGRQB01. The sequence continues at coordinate 15,631 of JBGRQB010000075.1, read as the reverse complement.
TTTTAGGATTAATTTTTTTAAGAACAGAGTTTTCAACAGCAACAGATTCTGTCTGCTTCTCAATTAATCGGAGTAAGTCAAAACTGATAAACTTCCATATATCACCATCTTTTGGCTCTTCTCCAAAAATATGAAGCGTTGAATAATATTGTGTTTCTACTTTTCTTTCAATTAATCCTGTCCAAAACTGTCCGTTAAAAAAGATCGTTAATTTCATAACTCCCTCTTATTTTATACTTGTAAATCTGGCACTGGACATCCCAAGAGGGGGAAGGATACGACACAATTAATTGTGCATCCGGACTACCAACCGGACCGTGTTTTTATGCCACTTAGTTGTTATTCAAACTTTTTTTCGTAATGTTTTTCACTCTGGTCATCCCAGCTTAAAATTAATTCACATTTATCATAGTCATTATGAGATTTAATCTTTGTAAAAATGATCGCTTCAAAAGAAGATTGCCCTGATCTTAGTGTACCAAAGGAACAGCTTCCTTCTTCAATATATTGTATTACCTTTTTTAAGTTTTGCAATACAGCTTACATTATAAGCAAAAAATGTTGAACTGTTTGAAGCAGCTAACTGTAATGAGACTGCCTGTCCAAAAACTGAGTTTGTTTTATTTACTATTTCAACTTTGCAATCAAGTGAAGTAAACACAACATGGTTTGTCCATTCTTCATCACAACCGGAAACTAAAAAGGTAATTAACATTATGAAAAGAAACGCCCGATATTTTCTCATAAATCATTCCAAGTGAAAATCTAAAGTATAATTTTAATTAAAAAATAAATAAGATTCCATTATCCAATTATCCCATTGAACTTTAGTAGTTTTTGTCATCCAGATTCAATAAAAAGCAGAAACCAATAGTATTTAAAAAATATAACTTGACTTTATTTGTAAAACATGTTAAAATAGTTGCGTGCGCACGCAATAAAAAGGAGAAGCAAATATGAACGACGACATTTTTTTCATCTTACACAATATTTCGAAAAAAATGAGGAAAATTGCTGACAACGAACTGGCTGTTTTCGGATTAACAAATACAGAAATGCGTATTCTAAATATGATCTATTTTTTTGATGCAGACGGCTGTACACAGGATGAGTTTTTGTCACAAATGGAAATTGACAGAAGTAATGTTGGCAGAGCATTAAAAAAGCTGGAAAAGCTTGAGTATATAAAGAGAGAAAAGGATAAAAATGATCAGCGGGCATTCAAAGTTTTTTTAACAAAAAAAGGCTGGTCAATAAAAGATGATCTGCTCGCTATCAGAGAGAATATGAAAAAGACAATTTCACTTAACTATAGTGAAAAAGAGTTTGAGAGATTAGTGAAGTTATTGAAAAAAGCTGATACTAATCTGACAGAAGAAAATTATAAGGAGATAAAAAATAAATAGTAAAACTTAATTGAACTTACAACAGGGAACTAAAAACGAGTAATATTTAATTCTGCAAAATAGGAAAATGAGTCGGCAGAATTGAATTAATGTAGAAGAGTATTTATAAACAATTTATGGAGATAGGATGTATAGTCTCGGAATTGATATTGGATATTCTTCAGTTAAGCTGGTACTTATAAATGACAAATATGAGATTGTTTATAACAGGTATAAACTTCATAAGGGTCATGTAAAAGAAGAAACAAAAAAACTAATTCAAGATTTACTATATAGTTTTAACATATATGAAATAAAGTTTGGAACTGTTACCGGCAGCGGTAGTAAATTGTTAACACAAAATAATTTTGTTGAAAAAATCAACGAAGTTACTTCACTTGTGGAAGGATGCGGTTATTTAAAAAGTGATGCAAAATCTATTATTGAAATAGGCGGTCAGCACGCAAAGTACGTAACCGATTTTAATCAAAAAGAAAGATCGCATCTTAAAATTTCAATTAACTCTAACTGTTCTGCCGGAACAGGTTCCTTTCTTGAGGAACAGGTCTCCCGATTAAATTTAAAGATCGAAGACTATTCAACTCTTGCAGCAAAAGCTGAATCAATACCCAGAATTGCGGGCAGGTGCAGTGTTTTTGCCAAGACTGATATCATTCACCACCAGCAGGAAGGTGTGACTGTTAATGATATTTTGGCCGGACTCGCATACGCGGTAGTTAAAAATTACAAAGCTGCAGTGGTAAAACAGCTTCCTGTAAATAAGCCGGTCATCTTTACAGGAGGTGTTGCCGGCAATCAGGGAATTATTAAAGCTGTAAAAGATCTCTTTAATCTTAAAGATGACGAACTGATCGTTCCTGAAAATTTCTCTGCAGCCACAGCAATCGGGGCCGCTCTGATTGCCGTAAAGGAGCAAAAAGAGATAGATCTCGAATCTCTGGTTAATTCATTTGATAAATCAGATAGTTCTATCAAACCGGAAAATACCGAAGCAAAATTGCTGCCGTTAAACTCCTTTGATAAAGATGAAGCCTTGCACAAACACGATATAATGAACCGCAGTAATCTTGAGAAAATTCAAAAATGTTATCTCGGTATTGATATTGGATCAACAAGTACAAATTTGGTTCTTGTAAATCAAAAATGCGACATACTAAAATTTCAATATCTGCGTACTCTCGGTAATCCGGTTCAGGCAATAAAGAAAGGCTTTAAAGAGATAGCTGCCGAGTTTAAAAACAGAATTGAAATTTCAGGTGTCGGCATAACCGGCTCCGGAAGATATATGATTGGCAGACTGATTGGTGCTGACATAATTAAAGATGAAATAACTGCTCAGGCAGCTGCTGCCACTTTCCTTGATAATGATGTTGACACTGTTTTTGAAATAGGAGGGCAAGATTCAAAGTTTATTAGTCTGGAAAACGGAATTGTAAAAGACTTCCAGATGAACAAAATTTGCGCAGCAGGAACCGGTTCATTTATTGAAGAGCAATCAAAGAAATTTAACATACCTGTTAATGATTTTTCCGGACACGCACTTGAAAGTCTTAACCCCGCCGATTTGGGGGAAAGATGCACGGTTTTTATTGAAAGCAGTATTGCAGCACATCTGGCAGAGGGGACTGAACTTAATGATGTTGCTGCCGGACTCTGCTATTCAATAGTAAAAAATTACCTGAACCGTGTGGTCGGGAAAAAGAAAATAGGAAATAAAATATTTTTACAGGGAGGCATTGCTTACAACCAGGGAGTTGTAAACGCATTTAAAGCTGTTACAGGAAAAGAGATTCACATCCCGCCTTTTTTCAGTGTAACAGGTGCTTATGGAGTTGCAATTTTAACAAAGGAAGAGATGAAAGAAAACTCCTCTAACTTTAAGGGATTTGATTTTGACTCAAAAGAAATTGTTGAAGAAAAACCGGAAAAGAAAAACCAGCTTCCTGAAAATAGAGAATCTTTCAGCACAGAAATGGAAAAACTATTCTTTGAAGGATATGAAAATTACCTTGATCCTGCAAAGAAAACTATCGGAATTCCAAGAGCCTTATTTGCTTTCGGAATGTTCCCGATGTTTTATGTGTTTCTGAAAGAACTTGGGTTTAATGTTGTGTTATCAAATGCAACAGATGAAAATACAATTCAGTCGGGACAAAAATATTCTCTTGATGAAACCTGCTATCCTGTTAAACTTGTTAACGGACACATTGCCGAGTTGGTTAATAGAAAAGTAGATTACATATTTTTCCCTGATCTTTTTACAGCCAATCACACTGCTTCCAAGACAAGAAAAACTTACGGCTGTGTTTATATGCAGCTTGCGTTTAAGCTTGCTCAACAGGCTCTGCAGCTGGATAAAAAAGGAATTAAACTCCTCGCTCCTGTAATTGCATTTAACCTGGGTAAAGATTTTATGATGCAAAGCTTTACCGATATGGGAAAGCAGCTTGGTAAAAATAATGAGCATATTTTTTCCGCACTTAAAAAAGCAATGGGGGCTTCGGAAAAATTTAAAACCCGACTCGAAGAAAATGGCAAAGCTCTCCTTGCTGATATAAAACCTGACGAAAAGGTAATTGTAATTATATCTAAGATATATGGAGTTATTGATCCTGTATTAAATATGGGAATACCTGATAAATTAAGAGAACTGGGATTCAGAGTTATCTCTTTTTCCGATTTGATGGAGAATGACATTTTTGAACGGTATCCTAATATGTTTTGGTCATTTGCACAACATATTTTAGGAGCCGCACGTTATGTTAAGGAACACTCCAATTTTTACGCTCTCTTTTTAACTCATCACGGGTGCGGACCCGATGCAGTTGTTGCGCATTACTTTAAAGAGATAATGGGTGATAAACCTTATCTCAATATTGAAGTTGATGAACACTCTTCAGGTGTGGGAGTTATTACAAGAGTTGAAGCCTTTGTAAATAGTTTAAATAAACAAAAGAATAATAAAATTACTGTCCCCAAAAAGGAAAAACAAAAGCTAAATCTTAAAATAGATTTTAAGGAAATAAAAAAAGGAACAACACTTCTTTTGCAAAACCTTTATCCCTACTCGGAAATATTCAAAGAGATTCTTTTACAAAAAGGAATAAATGCAGATTGTTTGTCTGAAGCAGATAACACTTCGGTTCAGACAGGAAGAAAATATACAACAACCAATGAATATCTCTCTTTAACAGTTCTGCTTGGAGATGTGTTTAAAGAACTGAAAGAAAACGGGAGAAAGAATAAAACGTTTTTTGTAGTTCAGAATGAAGGGGCTGAAATTGACGGACAATATAGTCGATTGCTCAGAACCAAGCTGGATGAAGAAGGATACAGCGATGTAGAAATTATATCTCCCTTTATAGAAGACTTGCTATATGCAGAGAAAGAAGATTTCAATTCTGTTTGTCTGGCCTTACTTGCAGGTGACATACTTAATCTGGTTCATAAAAATAACAGAAGTGAATATCTGCATCTTCTCTTAAGTTTAATAAAAAACAACAATTTTAATTTTGAAATTGTGAAAGAGTTTGCAGAAAAAATCTTTAGCGAATTTTCTAATCACAGTTATAGTAAAAAGATTTTTGCAATAGGTGAACCTGTAATATTGTTTTCTGATTTTCTTAATAATCAGATCTTCAGAAAAGCAGAAGAGAAAGGGATCAAAACAATATTTGCACCTTTAAGCGAATATCTCTGGCTGCAGCTGTATGATTTTGCGTCTCACAATCAAATTGCAGAAGAGGAGGAGGTAAAAACAAAATTAAATTCCTTTAAGAACTATATAAATGATGTTTCAAAATGTCTTGGTGATGAAACTCCTTTTGAAGAGAATGTTGAAAACCTGATTCAACTTGCAGATCAGTCACTCGGGTTTTATGCAGGCGCAAATGGCAGATACAGAATGGCAAAGCGACTCACTAATCTGAAAAATTGCAAAGGTGTAATATCTGTTTCCTCTGTCTATGAAAACACAGGTATTGCTCTGAGTATAATTGATAAAGAAGCGGTGAACAGCAATTCCAAACCAATTCTTAATCTGAGTTTTGACGGAAACAAGAGTGAAAATGATGAGATAAAAATCAATTCATTCCTGCACTATTTATAATCAGAGATATTTGATTCTTATGAAAGGAGTTAGAGAAAATGAAAACTAGTTTTTCTCCATATATAAAAGAGAAAGTTGTTCAGTCAACTTCGGCTAAAGTAATATTAAAGGAAATAACCAGACTCTCAATACCAATTATGTTTATGTTTTTTCTGCAATTGGCTTATCAGCTGACTGATCTGTTTTGGGCAGGTCGCCTCGGAGTTGATTCAGTTGCAGGAATCTCTTTAAGTCTGCCGATTTTGATGTTTGTAACCGCTCTTGGCGGAGGTATTGCAACAGCAGGTACTATTCTGGTTGCGCAATACAAAGGGCAGAATAATCAAAAAGAGATAAATAAAATTTCTGCTCAGGTTCTGTTACTTGCAGGAGTATTTGCTCTTGTAGTTTCACTTGTCGGGTTTTTTGCAGCACCTGAGTTAATCAGACTAATGAAAACAGAAGAAAATGTACTTTTTGAAGCTCTGGCATATATAAAAATCTCTTTTACAGGTACATTTTTTCTGTTTTGCTTTTCAGTATTTCAAGCTTTGATGAAAGGAACAGGTGAGGTTAAACTTCCTCTTTATATTTCACTTGTTACAGTTGTGTTAAACTTTGTTCTTGATCCACTTCTGATATTCGGATACGGAATAATTCCTACCTTTGGAATTTCAGGCACAGCGCTGGCAACAACCATTGCTTATATAATTTCATCAATTGTTGGTATAACTGTTTTGCTAAAGGGAAAGAAAGGAATTAAGCTTAACATCAATGAGCTAAAACCTGATCTGCCGACAATAAAAAAAACTTTTATGCTGGGATATCCTGCCTCAATAGAAAATTCTGCGGGGCAGCTAAAAATGGTAATATTGATTTATCTGGTAACATTGTTCGGAACCAGTTCTATTGCCGGTTACGGAACCGGTGTGAGAATAATTACTTTTTTAAGTATTCCCGTGTTTGGTTTAAGTATGTCTGCAACTATTCTGGTAGGTCAATACCTGGGAGCCGGAAAAATTACTGATGTGCATAGAACAGTAAAGTTGGCAGCATTAACCGGCTTTTTACTCCTTAGTACTATCGGACTTTTAATATTTCTGCTTGCCGAACAAATGATTGCACTTTTTATTCCGAATAAACCGGAAGCAATTAGAATAGGCGCAGATTTTTTAAAAATTGCATCTGTTGCTGTCGGACTTGGCGGAATAGAGCATATCCTCCTTGGTTCATTCAGAGGTGCAGGTAATACTTTTTTAGTGATGTCGCTTTCAATTTTTTTGTTAAGCGCAGCTATGCTTCCCACAGCATATATTTTATCAAGACACACAGGTTTGGGAGTGGACGGAATCTGGCTTGCCTTTCCCATAACAAACTTTGCAGCAGTGATTATTACAATGTTTTTATACAAACGAGGAATTAAAAAAAATAAAATAATTGATTCCAATTATTAATAGATCGAAATATTAAGGATTTAAAAAATGAAAAAACAAAATAACAGTAACATAAAATTTCTTTTACAGATTTCTAAACAGGGAAAGACCCGTTTAATAGTAGCAAGCTTACTTATCTTTTTAAGTTCCTTCTGTTCTCTGGGTCCTTTTTACATAGCATATCTTTTTATTGAAAAAATTATTTCTTCTTCAATTGTTTTTACAGAACTCTTTTATCTGGGGGGAACCGCAGCAGCATTTGTTGTTGCTCAGCTAGTCTTTTCCGGAATTGCAATGACTCAATCACACATTGCAGCTTACAATATATTGTTTGATCTGAGAGTATCTCTGGCAAAAAAAATGTTACAGCTCCCGCTTGGCTATTTTACTCAAAACAGTTCCGGCGTAATCAAAAAAGTTGTGATGAATGATATTGAATCAATTGAAGAATTTGTTGCTCACAATCTTGTTGATTTAATGTCGGTGGTGTTTCTACCATTAATTATCTTTTTCTGGCTTGCCACTTTTAACTTGCCGCTGGCTCTGCTCAGTATTTTTCCTGTTATTCTCGGGTTCGGACTCCAGCGATTAAGAATGAAACTGGAATCGGAAAACATCCAAAAATTCTTTAAGCTTAAAGGGGAGATGAACACAACAATTATCGATTTTATCAGAGGAATGCCTGTGATAAAAGCTTTTAATCAGTCTGTGTACTCATTTAAAAAATATAGAGAGGAAGCAGAAAATTACAGCAGCTACTGGATAGATCTTAATAAAAAAGCTTCACCCTTTTTTGCAACCTACTCACTTTTAATTGATTGCGGAGTTATTTTTATTCTGCCTGTAGGCGCTTATATGTATATCACCGGTTCTGTTTCTCTTTCAGCTTTTTTGATGTTTATGTTTATCGGAATCGGACTTGCAAGATTTGTAAAACAACTTACCGGCTTCGGATCAAACCTGACTCAAATCCTCAAGGGTGTTGAAAAGATAAGAAGTATTTTAACGGCAAAAGAAATTTCAGATACGGGAAAAGTTAATAAACTCAGTAATTACAATCTGAAGTTTAATAATGTCTCATTTGGATATGATCAAAAACCAATTTTGAAAAATGTCTCCTTTACAGTTAAGCAGGGAAGCATTACCGCACTTGTAGGAGCTTCGGGCGCAGGTAAAACAACAGTCGGAAGATTGATCCCCCGTTTCTGGGATGTTGACAAAGGTGAAATTAAACTGGGGGGAGTTAATATCAAAAATATTGATTCAGAAACCTTAATGAGGGAGGTCAGTTTTGTCTTTCAGGATATCTTTATGTTTGATGATTCAATACTTGAAAATATCCGAATGGGTGATAAATCAATATCGGAAGAAGATGTAATTGAGATTGCAAAAAAAGCACAGGCACACGAATTTATTACTCAACTTGAAAATGGCTACTACACTGTTATTGGTTCCTCCGGCAGATATTTAAGCGGCGGAGAAAAACAGCGGATTGCAATTGCAAGAGCCCTGGCAAAAAACTCTCCTGTTATAATTCTTGATGAAGCAACATCTTATGCAGATACTGAAAATGAAGCCAAAATACAAAATGCACTTAATGAACTGCTGAGAAATAAGACCGTAATTATAATTGCTCACCGACTCTCCACAATTCAAAATGCAGATCAGATACTTCTGTTTGACGAAGGAAAAATAGTTGAACAGGGAACTCACAACGCCCTGATTAATAAAGCAGGAAAATATAAAGATATGTGGGATATGCACACAGATGCATCAGAGTGGGGAATTGGTAAAGAAAATGTGTTGAATAAAAAAGAAGAGGAGTTGCAAAATGTTTAAGACTTTGAAAATGATTACTGACAACAACAATATAAAAATATTCAGAGTAGCTCTGATTTCTGTTTTGGAAGCTCTCTTCGGATCAATCCCTTTTGCGGTTTTATATTTTGTTCTTTGCGACATTATGGATAATGCTTTTACAACTGATAAGCTGCTTAATTATTCGGGAATGATAATAGCAAGTGCGGTTTTCAGAATATTCTTCTCTTTTTTGAATATTACCTTTGCCAGAAAAGAGGGCACTTTGATGATTAAGGATCTGCGTCTCAGACTCGGAGAACATATCAGGAAACTTTCACTCGGTTTTTTTAATACTCACAACACAGGCGAGCTTTCTAATAAAACTCTTGAAAATGTAAACAAGCTGGAAATGATTGTAACAATGCTTCTTCCTGAAATGGTATCCACATTTGTGCTAAGTCTGCTGGTAGGGTTCGGACTCTTTTTCATTGATTACAGAATGGCAATAGCAACTATAATAACTATGCCTCTTGCATTTGGTATACTTGTTTGGGCAAGAAATATTATGGCTAAACAGGGGAAGGCTTTATATCTGTCATCAGAGCAGCTGGCTGACAGTCTGCTTGAATTTGTAAACGGAATTAAATTTATAAAATCGTTTAATACTTCACAGAAAAAATTCAACGATCTTGTTGAAAATATGAATGACTTCAGAATAAAGAGTTTAAAGACAGAAGGTACGTTAAGTCCGGTAATGGTTTTTGCCGGCATATCAATCGATTTCGGATTGGTAATGCTGATACTGGCAGGTTCATATTACATATCAGGCGGCATTCTTACAGGAAAAACTTTTCTGATATTTATAATTATCAGTTCCCGCTTTTTTGAAAACCTCAAAACATTGTCTGTTAACTATGTGAAGGTAAAATATTTTTCAATTGCCGGACAAAAAGTACAGGAGATTTTTAATGAAAACTTACTAAGCGGCACAGGAAACACAACTCAGTTTGAAGATCATAACATAGAGTTCAAAAACATTTCTTTTTCTTACAATGAGAAAAAGGTGCTCAATAATATTAATCTGAAAATTAAAGAAAAAAGTCTTACCGCATTTGTTGGTCCATCCGGATCTGGTAAAACCACAATGACTAACCTTATAGCCCGATTTTTTGATACTGACAGCGGTAACATAAAACTGGGAGGCCGTAACATTAAGAACATCGATTCTGAAAAAGTACTTAAAGAAATCAGTATGGTTTTTCAAAACGTGGTTCTTTTCAGAGATACAATTTTTAACAACATAAAAATTGGTAAACCGGATGCATCTGAAAGTGAAATAATAGAAGCAGCTAAAAAAGCTAATTGTCACGATTTTATATTAAAACTCCCCAACGGTTACAACACAATGGTTGGAGAAAACGGAGCCAATCTTTCAGGCGGCGAACAGCAGAGAATATCAATTGCCAGGGCAATGTTAAAAAACGCTCCTGTTATATTACTTGATGAAGCAACAGCATCTCTTGATCCGGAAAATGAAATATTTATTCAGAATGCAATATCAAAACTCCTTGAAAACAAGACTGTTATTGTAATTGCTCACAGATTAAAAACAATTAAAAATGCTGATAAAATAGTTGTACTGGAAAATGGAAAAATAAAAGAGGAAGGAAAACACGAAGAATTGCTCGGTAACAAAAGTTTATATCATCAGATGTGGCAGACACAACAAAATGCTGTTGGCTGGAAAATAAGCAACTGCGCTGTTTAAATAATTAAAAATTACGAACTAAAAGGAACTGTAAATGAAAGATTATAAGAACTATTCTGAAAAACAAAACCTTATACACGGATCTGTACATATGAATAATAAAAAAGCCGGCAGGGGACCTACCAGTTTTCATATGCACAATCAAAGTTTTGTATTTAGAGAGTTTGATATCAAACCGGGGAATGTTTTTCTAGATCTGGGATGTGGAGCAGGGGAATATGCTGTACAGGCAAGAAATTATGTAGGAGAAGATGGATTTGTCTATGCGCTGGATGTTATGGAAGAAACAATTGATGCTTTGAACAAAAATGCAAAAGAAGTCGGGGTGAAAAATATAAAAGCGATAAAGAGTGATATCACAAAACCTCTGCCTCTTGAAAGTGATTCAATTGATATCTGTCTGATCTCCACAGTGCTTCATACTCTCAGTTTGGAAGCAACCGGAGACGATTTGTTTAAAGAGATATTTCGTGTTCTGAAACCGGAAGGGCGTATGATAACAATTGACTGCAAAAAAGAGGAGAACGGATTTGGCCCTCCTCTGCATTTAAGAATATCACCGGATGAACTTGAAAAAATAGTACTAAATCAAAGATTTAAGAAATTAAAACTGACTGATCTGGGGCATTTTTATATGTATCAGTTTAGTGTTGAAAAATAGTTTATAAAAAATAAGTGATTATACCTCCAAATCAGATCCTAAATAGTGCAAAAAGAAATACTCCAAATTAATCTGACTTGGGATAAAGTCTGCCAAAATGGCAGACTTTTGTTTAAAATTACAACTAGGGTATAACTCCGATACAACTCCGAGATAAATCCGGTATAACTATACAGGGGGAAGTATGACATTTTGTCATACCCACCAAACACTTAAAAAATCTGGTGTACCCAAAACGACATAGGAATTTTATAAAGGAGAAGATAAATTTGGACAACATATTATACAGACACAAAAACGATTTTAGTCGGTATATTATGATTTTCAATTAAATGGTTTTATCTTTACAAAGCAAAAATATTATCGGGAAAATATTATGGAACTGCGATACAAAAAAGAGATAGAAGTTACCAAAGAACATATAGATGAACTTAATCACGTAAACAATGTAGTTTATGTAAAATGGATTCAGGATATATCAAGAGAGCATTGGTGTGATGTTCTTGAACCGGGATTGTCACGAACATATATCTGGGTGGTGGTTAATCATTTTGTTGAATATAAAAGACCATCTTTGCTTGGTGATACTTTAATTGCAGAGACTTATATTCAAAATCTGGAAGGCTCAACTTCAAATCGTGCTGTTGAATTTAGAAATGCCAAGACAAACAAAATAGTTGTACAGGCAGTTACAAAATGGTGTTTGCTCGATTCTGATACAAAAAGACCATTAAGAATACCGCAGGAGATTATGGATCTTTTGCCCGAAGACTCTAAATAAAAAATAAGAATGTAAATGCAATGAAAAAGAATAAAAAAACAAAAGAAGTAATCGATATAGCAAAGCTTAAAGAAAAAGCCATTGAACAGTTTTTAAGTGAAGACAGCTCAACTGTTCCCTCGGCTGAATTATCTGAGGTGACAGAAAACGGAAGAGTGAAAATTATAATTTTAAGGGATAGTGAAAAAAATATATTAGCACATTTTCAGTTGCTTAATGACGGGAATCTGCTGAAATTAAATAATTAGGATCAGAGTTTATGATTAGAGAAGCAGTAAAAAAAGATTGTATAAATTTAGCGGCACTTTCAATTGAAGTCTGGCTTAACACTTATGCCGTTAGCGGAATTCGTACTACATTTTCACGTTATGTTTTGTCACACTTTACAGAACAACATTTTACAGATCTGCTTGAAAAGGAAAATATTAAGATACTGGTGTTTGAAGAAAAAGAACATTTAACAGGCTATATACTTATTGATAAAGAATCTTTTTACGAAGATAAATCTAACGGGTACGAAATAGAGACTCTGTATGTGCAGGAACATTTTCACGGAAAGGGAATTGGCAAAAAGCTTATACAAGAAATGATGGCAAAATATGGAAACAACTGCTGGCTTTCAGCGCTTGTCCATAACTCAAATGCAATTTCATTTTATAAACACCTGGGCTTCAAAGATATCGGGGAAATTTACTTTGAACTTGATGGTGAAAAACATGAAAACAGAGTATTGTCATACAATGCCTGAACCGACAAATTTAACAGGTTGAATCTTTAATAATCCTTGGTTAGTTTTACGCCGGCATTAAACTAACTTAAACTAAATTTAGAAGGAATGAAATCTCTCAGTAAATATGAAAAAAGCATAATAGAAAATATTATCAAACTTCATAATGATAATTCAGCTTTGGTGATTCTTGACAATATACTTGATGAACACATTAATGAATATTATTACTTTGAAGTTGAACAGGATTATACAACCGTAATGATTAATTCTGAATACTTTAACAGTAATTTTTCTGACGGTACAAATTTTACAATAGAAAGCTTTATTAAAAAGATAAGAGTCGATTTATACACAGCTGTAAATTTACTGGAGAACCTTGAAAAAAGAGGATATATCTATCTTGCTGAAGAGAGAGAAATAAATTCTTTTGGAAAGATAACAGAAAATGAAACCTACGCTTCAGCGGAATTTAATGATGCCAACTTTTCCGCAAAGCTTTATAAATATAACAGAAGAATAATAATTCCCTCAAGCTCTCTGCTTGAAATAGTTTTGAACGGTTATATGACCAACTCGGAATTTGCCCTTCATAAAGAATTACTTCATAACAAAAGGATGTTTAAGTGGACAGTTATAAGCGTTATGGTAACTGCCTTTAGTGTCTTGCTTTCTACCTTTATACCGGTTCTGTTAAAAAATGACGATAAAGTTATTTCCGTAAGAGTGATAGAAGATAAAAGAGCAGACAGTATAAAGATCCCGAAGTTGAAACTTCCGCAGCTGAGTAATAATCAAAAGTGATTTTGTTCTGGTATTTAATCTGATCACCCTTTAGTTTTGTATATTAAAATTTCGGGGGAAAAATGCAGAGAGAAATCTGTTGTACAAAAAACATACTTTCAAAACTATTAATATTGATGATATTTTGTATTGGAATTACACTTTCTCAAAATAACATACCACGTAAAAAACTTTTACAAGATTTTAATTATCTCGTAAACACAATCGAATCTACTCACCCGACTCCTTATCATGGTTTTGGCGGAAGAATGTTTTTTCATCTTAAGGCTAATGAATGCCGAGAGAAAATTCCTCCTGCCGGAATGACAAGAAAAGAATTCTATTTCATTGTTTCTGAATTTGTGGTAAATGTGAATGATAAACAGACATTTATCTATTCCCCGTTTAGAAGATTGCAGTGGATGAGAGAGATTTTACCGGTTGAACTAAAAATTGTTTCAGACGGATTAATAATAAAGAAAAGTTTACCCGAATATTACTCTTTAATCGGAGCTGAAATCAAATCAGTAAACGGAGTAACAGTTGATGAGTTGTTAAAAAGAATGCGACAAGTACAACCTTGTGAAAATATTTCCGGAGTATGGTATTTGTTAAAAAAACATCTTACAGATTTAGATCTGTGCAAACAGTTATTTCCTTCGGTTAAAGGTAAATTAACAATAGAGGCGGCTCTGCCTGATAGTACAAATAAGGAAGTTATAATGTGTTATGAAAGAGAATTCGAACAATATAGATTTATAGATATAAATAAAAAAAAGAATTCAAAACGAAATATTATCCCGTTTACATATAAATTTCTGGATGATAAGAACACTGCTGCTTGTTTAAAATTTACTTCAACCTGGGCACGCGAAACTATGGAAGAAATGAAAAATATAGGTGGCAATTGTTCTTTTTTGTTTTTACAGGCTTATAAAATATTTCAACTTGATGTTAAAAGAGAAGAGTATGAAAAAAATATGATAAATATCCCTTCTCTAACAAGACTTTTTTATGATATGCTTGTGGAAATGAAAAAAAATAATTCGAAACATTTAATTATTGATTTAAGAGAGAGCGACAAAGGGTTCGGGTTTACAACTTTTCCGACATTGTACCTACTGTTTGGTGATAAATATTTGAACTATAATAATAAGAAGGTTTTCTGTGAATTTATTTCTGAAAACTATCTGAGGAAGAGTAGTTCAAAAACAATAGAAAAATTTAACGAGAAAAATAAAACTTCTTGCAAAGTAGGAGATTATAAATTTTACAATCGTTTATTAAACAAACTTTCTGAAATTAAGAATCCTGAAGAAAGAATTAAGCAATATATTAAAAACAGTTCTCATTTTAGCGAAATTAAAATTTTAGAAAAACAAAACGGAAAACCGGTTTATTCACCTAAAATAATTGTTGTTACTTCACCGGCCACTTTTGACGGAGCCTTCCAATATTTAGGATTACTAAAAAATATTGGAGATATAAAAATTGTTGGTGTTGCTTCACGGCAGGCATACAATCTTGGATTTGGTCGCTTTGATTTTGAACTAAAAAATTCTAGACTGCTCTTTTCGGTGTCAAAATCTTATGATTTGTATAAAACCAAAAATCCCCGGAGTGGTGATATTATTCAACCAGATTTCCCGTTTACAAAAGAGTTGTTTAAGAAGTATAAGTTTGATGAAGATGCCGAAATATTATATATCAAAGACCTGATTAAAAAGAACAAACTTTAATTATTGGAAAAGAATAGAGTGTAAAATAATTTAAGATCATAAATAAATGACTTGTAATTTGAATTTCGTCTTAATAATTTCGAGACTAAAATTATCAGATAGAACAAAATGGCAGAAAAACACTTTTACGAACAGATTGAACATACAAAATCATATCTGATTCCATATTTTGAAAATCATATCCCTGATTTTAAAGAAAGAAAAACTCTTGAAGTCGGATGTGCAGAAGCAGGGTTTATAGATCTCCTTGATAAATTAAATGTAGATGTTACAGGAATTGAACTTGAAGCAGGAAGAGTTGATATAATTAAACAGAAAAATCCTTCCTTAAAAGTTCTGGTAGGTGATATCACCGATTCTGAATCTGTTAAAAAAGTAGATGAAAAGTTTGATCTGATAGTAATTCGTGATGTTATTGAACATATCCCGGATAAAGAGAAAGCATT
>JBGRQB010000074.1:0-18891 GCA_041725875.1 Rhodothermaceae bacterium | reverse complement strand
CATTTGATCTTCTGTTTCTTTTACCTGTTTGGGGTTTGTAATTGTGTCTTCCTGACAACCAATAAAAAACCAAGTTGTCATTAATAATAATGCAATTATTTTTTTCATTTCTGCCTCCAGTTTAAATTTGCCAGTCATCCATTTTATCCTATCCCATAAAATGAATAACATTTCTTTATTTGTTTTTAGATTAAATTAAATTGATAGTAATAATTTGCTGTTCCCAAGTATATATTTTTATTTAATTATATTCAATATAATTTTATTTGGATTAGTAATTTATTTAAATTTCATTATCTTTGATAAAGTTAATCAAAACGATTAACAGGCAAAATATCATACATTCATATTATATTGGAGGCAAAAATGAAAAAAATACTTTTCATGCTAGTTTTAGTTTCTTTAACTTTTGCGCAAGGGTTTATTGATGAAGATGCCCGATTCACCAGTTTTCGTTCACCAGATGGTTTTATAGCCAGTTACAATGGATATGCACGCTTTGAGTGTGCTGGTTTAATTGAAACTTCAGCTGCCGGAATTAGAGAAAGCGTAGTTTATATTGCAATCTCCGGGCCTTCATCTTTCAGATGGAAAAGCTACGGCGAAGGTGGTTTTGCTTCAGTAAGTGGAACAGCAAATCTATTACCAGGATTTTACAAAGTAACTGTTAATGGTCACTATGAAGATCATAATGGAGAAACTCACTGGTTAGAAGGAGAAACACGCACATTTTCCGTTACTCCAGAAAACCTTTCATTTGCATATGACTTAGGGAATGTTACCGAATATGTATATGGGGCTAAAACTCTTTCTGTAGGAGTAAAAGGAGGAACCCCTGGCTATACTTTTGAATGGACTATCACCAAAAATGGAGTTAAAACTACTAAAACTACATCTAACGGTAGTTCCAGTACTCATCAAATAAACTTGGATTTTGGAGATACTTATACTGTAGCTGTTAAAGTTACAGATTCAGACGGAAAATCAGTTACAACCTCAGGAACTTATTTAGGTGGACAAATTGTTGGAACAAATTAATTAAAAAAGCACAAATCATTTTGATTTGTGCTTTAAATTTAGTGCAATTACATCATAATTCTTATCAAGCAACTCAATTCTGGCAAGTTTATCCATCCAGTTATACATTATTGCCGAATATCTTTCTTCATACTCAGATTTAACAGGATGTGTCGGCGGAAATTTCATTCTAAGATAATTTATCGGGGTTCCGCCGCGCCAAAATCTGAAATCGAGGTGAGGACCGGTTGATCTTCCTGAACTTCCGACATATCCGATTATTTGCCCTTGTCTTACTCTGGAACCAACGGAAATACCTTTTGCATATCTTGAAAGATGCATATATCCGCTTGTGTAAGTCGCATTGTGTTTTACTTTTATATAGCGTCCGGCAGCACCGGAATATTTTCTGTGAATTACTGTTCCGTCGCCAACAGCTTTAACCGGAGTTCCCATAGGAGCGGCATAGTCAATTCCCGTGTGAGCTCTTCTTACTTTCAAAATAGGATGTAATCTGCTGTAAGAAAACCCTGAGCTGATTCGTGAAAACTTAAGTGGTGATTTCAAAAATTGTTTCTGTAAACTCTTTCCGTTTTCATCAAAGTAAGCTTCTTTTCCATCTTGCTCAAAAAGGAATGCAAAATAATCTTCTCCCCAGTGGTTAAACTGAGCTGATAAAATTCTTCCGATTCCCACGGCTTTTCCATCTACAAATTTTTCTTCGTAGACTGCCTTAAAGAAATCTCCTTTCTGAATTCCAAAAAAGTTTATCTGCCAGGCAAAAACTTCTGAAAGAGCAATTGCCAGTTCCGGATCGTTATTTTTTTCTTCCAGAGATAAAAAGAGAGAACTTCCTTCTCTAATATAACCGGTTACAACTTTTTCTCTTATTTTCACTTCTTTCTTAAACTCGTATACATTTATTGTATCTGCAATGTCAAACACAACATAGTTAACAGGGTCCTTTTCATAAACAAAATATTTAACTGCTTCTGTTGAATCATTTTCCACAAACAGCTGATAATTTTTGTTTAATCTTATTTTCCTTACATCAAAAGTATCTTTTGCTTTTTTAGCAATTTTTAAGATACGTCTGAACGGAACATTGTGATCTTGCAGGATATCGGAAAATGTCTGGTTACGATTGATCGATCCTGAAATTTCGGAAAGTGAATCAGCAATAAATCCATATTTTTCAAGATGAACTTTATTTGTATCCACTGTAAGGATTTGCTGAGTTTCTTTTTGAGTGTTGCAGTTAGTTATAAGCAGAATAAAAATTAAAAAAAGTATCGATTTAGCTATATATTTCATATCCTTTTATTGCGTAATTTTTTCTAGTAATTCATTAATTATCTGGTCTCTCGAAATCCCTTCGGCTTCGGCATTAAAGTTTGGTAAAATTCTGTGTCGCAAAACAGGAAGTGCAAATTTCTTAACATCATCTATGTTAGGTGTAAATCTTCCTTCCATAATAGCATTTGTTTTTGCTGTAAGAATAAGGTTTTGTGATGCTCTTGGTCCGGCTCCCCAGTTAACCCATTTTTTAATAAACTCAAATTCTGTTTTGGTCGGACGCGTACTTTGCACAAGTTTTACTGTAAAATTGATAACATTATCAGCAACCGGAACTTTTCTTACAAGCTCCTGAAATTCAATCAGATCGTTTCTGCTGAGAAGTTTTGCAAGTCTGCCAACCTCTTTGCCGGTTGTGGTTTTTATTACAGCCACTTCATCCTCAAAATCAGGATAATCGAGATTAAGGCTAAACACAAAACGATCGAGTTGTGCTTCCGGAAGAGGATAAGTTCCTTCTTGTTCAATCGGGTTTTGAGTAGCAAGAACAAAAAAGGGATCGGGCAGATTATATGTTTTTCCTGCGGCAGTTACTTTGTGTTCCTGCATAGCTTCAAGTAAGGCAGATTGAGTTTTGGGTGGTGTTCTGTTTATTTCATCGGCAAGAATTATGTTTGCAAAAACCGGTCCTTTAATAAACTTAAATTCTCTTCTTTTTGTTGCTGAATTTTCTTCAAGAATTTCAGTTCCGGTAATATCGCCCGGCATTAAATCAGGAGTGAATTGTATTCTGCTGAAATCAAGATCGAGAACTTCAGCAACGGTTTTTATCAACATTGTTTTTGCCAATCCGGGAACCCCGATAAGCAGGCAATGCCCTCTTGCCAATATACTAACAAGAAGATTATCGATAATTTCTTCCTGACCGATAATCTTCTTGTGAATTTCAGTTTTTATAAGTTTTACTGATTGATTTAATTTTTCAACCAATTCAACATTTCTAGAATTCTGTTCTTCCAATATTTTCCTATTCTTTAATTTCCCAGAATATCTTTGTACGAAGTTCTTTCATCCAGGCTTCATACATTGTTTGCTTTTTATTGTATTCAGCTAATTTTTTCAGATCTTCGTAATCTTCTTCGAATGTTGGTTTATGTTCAGGAGTTTTTTTGTTCAATTTAACAATGTGATACCCAACTGTACTTTTGTTCATTTCAAGTCTTTTAGGAAAACTGATTTCGTCTTCTTTCATTTTATAAACAACATTTTTTAAGTTGTCATCAAGTTGAGAAACTTCAAAAACACCTAAATGCCCGCCAAAACTGGCAGTCTGTTTGTCATCACTATATTTCTGAGCAAAATATGAAAACCCTTTATCGGTATTCATAATACTATCTCTTATTTCACTTAAAGACTCAATTGCTGCAAGTTCGGTTTCGTCATTACTTTTAATTTTAACAAGTATGTGTCTGGTATGAATCGATTCACCTTTTCTGTCAAGAAGCTGAATAATGTGATATCCCACAGGAGACTCAACAACATCAGAAATTTCATTCTTTTGTAATTTAAAAGCAGCGGCTTCAAATTCAGGGAAAAATACCCCTCTTTTTACAGAACCAAGATCACCACCTTGTTTTGCCGAACCGGGGTCATCGGAATTATCTTTTGCTAATTGCGCAAAATCTGCCCCTCTTTTAATTGAATCTAAAAGAGTTTGAGCAAAATCTCTGGCAACCTTTTTAACTTTTTCATTTTTTTGCGGGTTCATAAAGATATGTGAAACATCAAATCTTTGAGGAATTAAACCGAGTGAATCTTTATTTTCTACATAAAATTCTTTTACTTCTCTTCTTGTGGCGCTTAAAGTACCAAATTTTTGTTGTCTGACCATACTGGTCATCATTTCTTTTCTGGTACTCTCTCTCATTTCGCGACGAATTTTTTCAATACTCATTCCATAAGCTTTTTCAATAACTTCTTTGGAACCATATTGCTGGATATAATAGTTAATTGTCTGGTCTAACTGCTGATCAACTTGTTCGTCGGAAACAAAAATTGAATCAAGTTCTGCCTGAGCGTATAAAAGTTTTTCATCGATCAATCTTTGCAGAATCATATCTCTGAACTTAGGATCTTTGGGATTTCCACCACTACGAGTTGCTTCTACAGAAGCTCTGACTTCAAGTTCAGATTTTAATATAACTTCGTTATCAACAACAGCTATAACTTTATCTAGTGTTTCTTCTTGAGCAAAAATTGGTGCTACAAAAATTAAAAATAACAAGAAAAACTTTTTCATAAACTATCCTCAAATGATTCAACCTTGTATTTGATATAAAGATCATTTATCAACTCATTGACAAATTTTTTCTTTTCTATCATTATCAATCTGTTTTTTACTTTACTGTATATATATTGCAAATCAGGTATCTGATTTTTATAAAATTTTCTGCTTAATTGGACAACCGAATAACGATTTGGTTCCGTTTGTAAAATGATACTTACTTCATCATTTAGTAAATTTTTTACAAGTCGCTGCAATTTTACCGGAATAATCAGATGTTCGGCAATTAACTCTTCCGAAAAACTGTTGTTTTCAGTTTTATTTACCAGTTCAACAGCTCTTTTCCATCCTTTTCTGAAAATGTTTTTTCTGAAACTTCTGGCTTCATCATAAGAATCAAAATCAGCTCTTTTGATGAAATATGAGTTATCAGTTAATCTGAACTCTTCAGAATGGATATCATAAAAATTTTCAATATCACCAGATGTAATATCGCCGACAAATTCTTTAAGTCTGGTTCTCAAATAAAACGCAGCAGCAATCTCTTTTTTCGACTGCTCAACTATTTCTTTATATTCCGGCAGATAAATTAAACTGTCGGCAACAGCTTCGGAATAAAGAACTTCTCGATCGATCCAGCTTTTTACCAGTTCTTCTCTCGATTTTAGCTTGTTTTTTTCATCCAGACCAATAGCTTTCAGTTCGCTTCTGGTAAGTTTAAGCTTACCGGCAGAAACAACTATTTTGTCGTCCGGGTTTTGTTGTTTTACTTCTTTGTCACAGCTGTTAAATGAAACTGCAAGAAGTAATATTAACAAACTATTTAAATGCCTGTTCAAGGTTTTCATAAAAATACTCTGGTTCGTACCTTTCTATTAACCCTTTAATATATTCTTTTTCAGCTATTTTATTTTTATGTTCCAAAATTTTACTTGCTATCTCAGATTCACTTTCCTGATATGTTTTTGGTATCTCAGCAAGTTTTTTTTCAAGATAAATCACTGACCAAGAGCCATCTTTTAATTTAAATGGCTGAGAAAATTCATTTTCATTTAGGTTTGAAAGAAGTCTGCCAATCTTTTTAACAGCGCTTGCAAGTATTGTATCTTTTTTCATTTCAAAGTTTGTAAAGCCTTTAAGTATTTCTTCAGATAATCCGTTTTTTGATTTTGCAACATTAACCAGACTATCTAAAATATTTTTATCCTGATGGCTCACACCTGTAACTACCAGACGCTTAGGCCATTGGAAATTATCTTTATTTTTTTCGTAATACTCTTTTTTATCTTGTTCTTCTATTTTTACGTTTTTCCAGATATCTGTTTCCTGAAGCTTAAAAATAAGAAGCCCTTTTTTATATTCTGTCATTATATTCTGAAACTCTTTGTCGTTATCTTCAACTAACTTGATCTCAGCTTCAATTACGTCATTTTCGAACTGAGTTTTTACAAGTCGCTTAAGAAATCCTGCAGTTAAAAGAACATTCTGAAACCGTGCATCCTTAGAGTACTTTTCAACAATATTTTCAAATGCAAATTTATTATCAGAATATTTCATAATTATTAAATCTTTAAAAGTGCTATATTCTTGATCTATCGTAATTTCATTTAATCTGCGTTTAGCAAAAGCATTGCCTATCTTTTCTAAATTTTCTTCAACTATTTGATATTGATAATGTTTTAAAAGGCTATCAATATACGCAACATAGTCTTGTTTAAAATATGCTTTGTCGTAAGTTTTACCAGCTTGTTTTACAAACTCCTTAAACTCGGGTGGCTCCTGATATTCAACAACAGTAAGGAAATGATAACCAAATCTGGTTTTAAATACTTTAGAAACTTCACCAGGTTTTGTATTAAACAATACTTCGTCAAATGGCCTTACTGTTCTTCCTCTTGGAACAAATCCAAGTGCTCCGCCTCTGGAACCTGAACCTTTATCATCTGAATATTGTTTTGCAAGTTCTTCAAAGCTTTCGCCATTAATTACTCTTTGATGTAATTCCTCACATAGTTTTTTTGCTTTTTCCTCATTAACAACGCCTGTTGAATCAATTCCTTTAATTAAAATGTGCTTGGCGCTTACAGCAGGAATACCCTCTTTTTTATCTAATACTTTTATAATATGATAACCAAATCTGGATCTCACTGGCTTTGAAGCAATTTTACCAATCTCAGTTACAAGAAGACTTTTCAAAAATTCACCACCCAGTTTGGCGCCTGAATAATAGTACAAGTCTCCACCGTTTTCAGCAGTTTTCGGATCGCCTGAATGTCTGGCAGCCATTTCTACCCAATCAGAACCATTATTAACACTGTCAATTATACTATTGGCCAGTTCAAGTGCGACATTTTCATTTCTTGTGGTATCAATTTTTACAAGAATATGAGCTACTCTGAACTCCAGCTGACTTTGTTTATAATATTTTCTTAGTCCCGGACTTTTTATAAATTTAGTCTGATAATAAGTTTTGCTGACTCTTTTTTTATAGTCTTCATATTCTTTTAGCAAATCCGGATCTTCTTCATATCCTTTTTCAATTGCGTCTTTAAGTTTCAATCTGAAACCAGTGTAAACATCTAAAAATTCTTTATATCCCTTAAGATCCGCTCTCTTGTTCCCGTTGCTTCTGATGTATTCTTTTTCAAATTCAGCAAGAGTAATTACGTCATCATCAATTTCCACAATCGGAATTATTTTATCTTGTGCAAAACAGGTTGAAATTAAAGAAACAACGACCAACATAAACCAGAATTTGAAACTATTTAACATAGAACTATCCTCCGAAAACGTTTTTATTTAACTATGCAGTTTACCTATTGCACAGCTCAAAATCAAGATAACTATAAATTACTATATTTACCTGTTCGAAAATTACTTTACATAGATTTTAAATAATTCAACCAAGGATAAATTAATGAAATACTTATACTTGTTGTTACTGATCATCACAGTTACTTTTTCACAAACATCCGTTGAAAAAGAGCGTCCTAAAATCGGACTTGTACTAAGTGGGGGCGGAGCAAAAGGATTAGCTCATATTGGAGTTTTGAAAGAGCTTGAAAGACTCGGGATTCGCCCTGATATGATAACAGGAACCAGTATGGGCGCTGTAATTGGCGGTTTGTATGCTTCTGGTTATTCAGCCGATGAGCTTGAAAAAATTGTGGTTAACACAGATTGGGAATTTTTACTTACCGATCAACTGGATCGTGATAAATTATCCATTGAAGAAAAAGATGAAGACGGAAAATATTTTCTTAATCTGCCTCTTGAAAACTTTTCTGTAAAATTGCCTAAAGGTGTTGTTTCCGGACAGAATTTATCAATCCTTTTGCGACAATTATGTCTGCCTGTCAGTGACATCGATGATTTTAACAATCTGCCTATACCTTTTGCCTGCTTTGCAATTGATATTGTTACAGGTGAGGTTGTAAGATTAGATAAAGGGAGCTTGCCAGATGCAATAAGAGCAAGTATGTCAATTCCATCTATTTTTACTCCTATTAAAACTGAAAAAAATCTGCTGGTTGATGGCGGCTTAACTTATAATTTTCCTGTTGAAGATGTTGTTAAAATGGGCGCCGATATTATAATTGGAGTTGATGTAGGGACGCAGATGGTAAATGAAGAAAAACTGAACTCTTTGTTTGCTATTATGGACCAGACAATGACTCTTCAATCTGATAAAAATAATGAAAAGCAGCAAAAGCTTTGCGATATTCTCATTATGCCTGATGTAAGCAATTACGGAACCGCCAGCTTTGGTGATTCTGATTCACTTATTGCTAAAGGGTTTGTCGCAACGCGAGATAAATTATCTGAATTGGAAAAACTTCAGCAAAAACTTTCCCAATATGAAAAACAGAAAAATCTTACTGTCCCTTCTGCTCCGGGCGGATTTCATATTTACGATATTTTCGTAACCGGCTATAAGAATGTTTCAGAAAATCTGATATACGGGAAATTAAATCTTCAGGAAGATAAGTATCATTCTATAAAAGATATTGAAGATGCGGTTTTACGTTTGTATGGGAGTCAGTTTTTTGAACGCGTAGATTATTCCTTAACCAAAAACAAAGCCGGGAAAGATCTGAATATTCGAGTGATAGAAAAAACTCCGGCAATGCTGAGAATAGGGTTTTATTACGATCAGAACTCAAAGGCAAGTCTCCGCTTTAATACAACAATGAGAAACTTCCTTAACAAAGGTTCCAAACTTTCACTTACCGGATTACTCGGCAGCAATCCTGAAATTTCTGCAAAATATCTTTTCCAGACAGGCTGGAAACCCGATGTAGGATTTGAAGCTGAAACAAATTTCTCAAACTTTGATATTGATCTGTTTAACGAACAGCTTGATGACGATGAAACCGTTGGTGAAGCAAGGTTTGATATATATTTTGCCAAAGCTTCTTTGCGTGCAAACCTGTCGCGCTCACTTGCAATTGGCGGGGGAATAAAATATGAGTATCACGATTTAGATTTTTTCTTTCTTGTGAATTCTGTAATCGACGGCACTCCTTACACTGTAAAATATGAGCATAACGAAACTTACGGACTCTTAAATTATTTTGTGTTTTTAACAGCCGATACATTTAACAAAACAATCTATCCTGAAAAGGGAGTCAGATTTGATGTGTTGTTTGAAGAAATACCTGATTTGAAACGAGATATTGAACTCACAAATGAAAATGGAATTTCTGTAGTTAAAAATCAAAAGCTGAGAAAGTTCTGGAGATTAAAAGCCAACTATCATCAGTTAGTAAAAATCTCAGATGATTTTACAATGGGCTGGAAATTGCGCGCCGGTATTACTTCAACTATTGATATTCCGGCAATGTATAATTTCCTGCTTGGTGGATTAACGCGTGACAGAGACAGCTTTATTCCTTTTTCCGGTTTCCGACTCGGAGAGTTTAATACCACCAATTTCCTGATGGCAAGAATACAACTTCAGTATAAAATAATGCCGAGCACTTACCTGGTGTTTTACGGAGACGTTGCAAAACCTGCTGATGATTATTCTGATTTGCTGAAAGAAGGAGCAGCTTTAAAAGGCTACACTGTTAAAGTAGGTTACAACACTTTAATTGGTCCGGTAGAATTATCCATAATGGGAAGAAATAATTCTCCGCACTTACATTCACAAATCAGTATAGGAGTTAATTTCTAGTTTTTTGATTTGTGTATTTCGGCAAGACTGTTTCTTTCCCAGAATACGCCATCGTGATAACCTTGAATAGAATTATTTTCTTCAGCCATTTCAAGCCGCTTTTCAGCAAGAGCGGCATATTTTTCATCCATTTCAATACCAACATATTTTCTGTTCAGTTTTTTTGCAACAACACTTGTTGTGCCCGAACCAAGAAACGGATCAAAAACTACCTGTTCTTCATTTGTACTTGCTAAAATTATTTTCGCTAATAATTTTTCAGGTTTTTGTGTAGGATGTTCGGTGTTTTCCGGCATTGACCAAAACGGGACCGAAATGTCTGTCCATATATTAGAAGGATGCGTCAGACGGAAACTTCCGTTGCCATCTTTTTTCCAATCTTTTGGTTCCCCTTCTTTGTTTCTGTATGGAGCTAAAACTTTTCTTTTCAGTTTTATATCTTCAAGATTAAAAACATAATTTTCCGAATTGGTGCAAAACCAAATATCTTCTGTATTATTTTTCCAGTTGGTTTGCGCCCCTCTTCCTTTTTCTCTTTCCCAGGTAATTCTGTTACGAACGTAAAAATATTTTTCCAGTGTCAGATAAATAGAAGTTGAAGATTTCCAATCTCCGCAAAAATAGATTGAAGCATCAGGTTTTAGAATACGTAAAAGCTTTTTTATAAAACCGTCAATCCATTCGGAATATTTTTCAACTGACATTCCTTTGAATTTTAGTGAGTTAAATGACTTATGAAGATTGTACGGAGGATCAAGAAACAAAAGATCCACAAACTGATCTGGCAAATGATCTATTGCATCAAATAAATCCTGATTTATAGTTTTATCCAGAACTTCACAAGTTTGAACTTTTCCATCCAAAATTATTGCTTTATCCTGATATCTGCTTTGTTCTTCATCACTCAAAACAATTGTTCTATTTCGCGGGGCTTTTTTATTTTCCATATATACAGCACGAGAACCTCAAGCGAGGTTCTCATTTATAATTATCTTACTTCTGTTCCAGGTTTTACTGACGGATTAACCGCAACCGGTTCCAATTTTCCATCTTCAGTTTCAACTGCTAAAACCATTCCCTGAGATTCTATTCCCATAAGTTTTGCCGGTTTCAGATTAGCAACTAATATAACTTTTTTACCAACCATCTCTTCCGGTTTAACATGTTCTGCCAACCCGGCAACTACTTGTCTGGTTTCACCTTTAATTTTAACTTGAAGTTTTAACAACTTCTTGCTTTTCTTAACTTTTTCTGCCTCAATAACTTCTGCAGTTCTGAGCTGAACTTTCATAAAGTCATCAAAGGAAATTAAATCAAACTCTTCTGCTTCTTCAACAGGTTCTCCGTCAACAACTCCGAGTTTGTTAATTTGTTCTTCAATACTTTCATCTTCAATTTTGCTGAAAAGTATTTCCGGTTTATTTAATTGAGTTCCTGTTTTTATGTTGTCGCTTCCGCAGTTTTCCCAACTTGTAATTTCACTGTTTAACATCTTAAATATCTTTTCAGATGTAAAAGGAATTACAGGAGAAAAGATTTCTGCAAGAGTGTAAATTGTTTGCAGACAAACATTCAATGTAGTTCCGGTTCTTGATTTATCCTGTTTAACAGTAACCCAGGGTTCGGAATCGTTAAAATATTTATTTCCTGCTCTTGCAAGGTTCATCATTTCAAGAACAGCTTCTTTTATTTTATATCTTTCAATTAGTCCGGCAATTTTCTTTGGCTGCTCTTTAATATATTCAAGCATCTCTTTATCCATATCAGTAAGTTCACCAAGATCGGGAACTTTGGCATCAAAGTGTTTGCTTGTGAATATAAAAGTACGGTTAACAAAATTACCAAGAATGTCAGCCAGTTCACTATTGTTTCTTGCCTGAAATTCTTTCCAGTAAAAATCTGTATCTTTTGATTCTGGAAGATTTGCAGCAAGTGTATATCTCAACGGATCAGCAGGGAAGATTTCAAGAAAATCTTTTACATCAATTCCCCATCCGCGTGATTTGGAAAATTTCTTTCCTTCAAAACTCAAAAATTCATTTGCCGGAACATTTTCAGGAAGAAGATATTTTTCATCCATAATATCGTTCCAGGCCATTAACATTGCCGGGAAAATAATTGTGTGGAATACAACATTATCCTTTCCGATAAACGCAATATATCTTGTCTTGGCATCCTGCCAATATTTTTTCCATAATTCAGGATCGTTTTTCTGGTTAGACAATTCTTTGGTTGCAGAAATATATCCAAGCACAGCTTCAAACCAGACATAAAGCACCTTACCTGCTGCGTCATCAAGTGGAACTTCAACTCCCCAGTCGATATCACGTGTAACAGCTCTTTCTTTAAGTCCGTCGTGAAACCAGCCTTTACAATATTGAAGAACATTATCTTTCCAGTTAAATTTCTCATTGCTTTCGGCAACATATTTTTTCAATCGTTCTTCATATTTATTCAGCGGAAAATACCAGTGTGAAGTCTCTTTAAGTTCAGGCTGTGAACCGGAAATTTTACTCACCGGATTAACAAGTTCCGACGGATCGTAAAGTGCTCCGCATTTTTCACACTCATCACTTCTTGCTTCTTCATTTCCGCATTTAGGACAAGTTCCTTCAACGTACCTGTCAGGTAAAAACTTATCAGCTTTTTCATCATAAAATTGTTTGGATGATTTTACTGTCAACAAACCTGCTTTATGAAAAGCTTTAAAAAATTCTTTTGCTGTTTCGTGATGTTTGGCAATACTTGTTCTGGAATAGATATCGAAACTCATTCCAAACTTGTCAAAAGCATCTTTATTTATATTGTGGTATCTGTCAATAATCTCTTTTGGAGTCACTCCCTCTTTATCGGCAGTGATTGTTATGGGTACGCCATGTTCATCTGAACCGCATACATATAGTACATCGTTCCCCTTTAATCTCTGATATCTTACATAAATATCAGCCGGTAAATAGGCTCCGCTCAGATGTCCCAAATGAATCGGGCCATTTGCGTAGGGCAATGCCGATGTTACCAGAATTTTTTCTTTTTCCAATTTACCAACCTCGTTAATTTTCGAATTGTCAAATATAATGTTTTTTTCAAAGTAAATTAAAGTAAAACGGAATTTTTCCAAATTGATTTAACCAATGTCTGAAAAGCCCTTTTTTCTCACTCTTTTCAGATAAAATAGGACTAAATTATTCTTCCAAGAAGCTATTTAGTATTGTAGATAAAAGAGAATAAATTGTTAAATTTATTCTTCAATTATTACAAATCCTTGGGGAGTAACTTGGTTATGAAAAAATCTTTTTTGATTTTTATGATTTTAGTGTCAACTCTGGTTTTTGCGCAGGATAAGTTTAATCGTCCTGATTGGGAAAATGGCGAACCGGAAGCTTGTACAACTTTATTAATTGGTAAAAAAGCCACTTATGACGGCTCAACAATAACAACACACACTGATGACAGTCACCGCGACTGGGCCTGTATGAAAATGGTTCCTGCCAAAAACCATCCGACCGGTTCT
Source organism: Rhodothermaceae bacterium (assembly GCA_041725875.1). Taxonomy (GTDB): domain Bacteria; phylum Bacteroidota; class Ignavibacteria; order Ignavibacteriales; family Melioribacteraceae; genus JBGRQB01. The sequence goes on along the minus strand of JBGRQB010000074.1, from coordinate 5,607 downwards.
ATGCTGACTCTTGTAACAAGAGAAAAAGATGATTCTCATCCAATGCCCAGATATAAATTTGTTCCGATAGGAAAAATTCCGCAGGTTGAACATACTTACGGATATATTAACACAAACTATCCTTCAATGAACGAGCATCAGCTTGCAATTGGCGAAGCTACTTTTGGCGGACGCGAAGAATTGTATTCTGACAAAGGATTAATTGATTGTTATCAGCTTTGTCACTTGATTATGCAGAGATGTAAAACTGCCCGCGAAGCAATTGATTTAACAGAAGAACTTCTTGCCAAATATGGCTGGAGAGATTATGGTGAATGTTTAACAATTGCCGATCCAAATGAATGCTGGTATATAGAAATTGTTGGTCCGGGAAAAGATAAAGTTGGTGCAACCTGGGTAGCTGTAAGAATTCCTGATGGTCACGCAACAATGAATGCAAATGCATCCAGAATAAGAAAAATTGATTTGGATAAACCTGAACAATTCAGAGCTTCCGAAAATGTATTTTCAACTGCAATAGAAAATGGATGGTGGAATACTGAAGATGGCGAATTTGAATTCTGCTATGCTTATGCTTCAAGAAGTTCATTCAGCGCAAGAAGACGTGAGTGGAGAGTTTTAAGTATGCTTGCTCCTTCATTGGAGTTAAGTCCGAATGCAGAAAATTTTCCTTTTTCAGTAAAACCTGATACACTTGTAACAAAAGAATTGCTTGTAAAAATTTATCAGGATTATTATGAAGACACTCCGTTTGATATGACAAAAAATCTTCTGGTTAAAGGTAAAGACGGAAAATATATAAAGTCTCCTGTTGCAAATCCGTTTATGCATTATGATATGAACAAGATGCTGAGAATAAACGGCGGCTGGGACGAACTTGGTGAAAGAACTATTGCCCGATGGTACACAATGTACGGAACAATTACACAATCAAGAAGCTGGCTGCCAAATGAAGTTGGCGGTGTAGTCTGGCTGGCCTGGGATAATGTTGCCACTTCTATTTATGTGCCTATTTATAATTCGGTAACTGACGTTCCTGAATCTTATAAAGTACCTGGAAGAAAAACCGGTTACACCAGAACAAGTGCCTGGTGGGGTTTTAACAGATTAAGTACTATTGCTGCTCACCGCTGGGGCGAAATGCGCCACGATGTTGGTGATGTATGGAATAAATGGCAGGCAGAAATGTTTTTGAACCAAAGTGATGTTGAAAACAAAGCTGCTCATTTGTTAAAACAAAACAAAGAGAAAGCAGTTGAATTTTTAACTGATTACACAAATAAATGGGGAACCAAAGTTTACAAAAAAGCTTGGGAACTTGGTGATTTCCTTTGGACTAAATACGACGAAAAATTTTAATAAATATTTACCGGGATCAAACTTTTGGTTCCGGTTTACTTTCACCGGATAACAGATGAACATCATACTAGAGAATGTACTTTACGCAGTAAACACAATTTTGCCGGTGTTTCTGATTTTGTTTTTAGGTTATTTTCTGAAAAGAAAAAAAATGTTTGATGATGCTTTTATAACAACCTCTTCAACAATTGTTTACAAGGTTGCATTACCAACTTTTTTATTTTTGAAACTAGCTGATGCAGATTTTAAAACAACGTTTTATCCGGAAGAAGTCATTTTCATTTTAAGCGGTATTTTAATTTCTTACAGTCTTATCTGGTTTTGCGCCCGCTTTTTTATAAAGGATAACAAAGATCTCGGAGTTTTTGTTCAGGGAAGTTTCAGAAGTAATTTTGCTATTGTCGGACTGGCAATTATATATAATGTTTTTGGCGACGAAGGTTTAACAAAAGGGACTGTAATTCTTGCCTTTATTGTCGGGATGCTTAATATCCTGAGCGTAACAGTTTTGGAATCTACTTTGCGTCCGGAAAGCAGAACAAATGTTTTGAAGCTTTTCTTTAATATTCTTAAAGTCCCGATGATAATAGCAATTATTGTTTCTCTTCCTTTTTCGTTATTTGAAATTGTTCTGCCCGAAGCAATTCTAACAACCGGAGATTACCTTGCAGCTCTTACATTACCGCTGGCTCTTATAGGAATTGGCGGCTCGCTTAATTTCACACAGTTACGCAAAGCTTCCGGAATGGCAGTATCTGCAGCCACTATAAAAATATTTGTTATCCCTTTGCTTCTGACTTTAGTTGCATACTTAATTGGCTTTACCGGTGACACACTTGGAATTATTTTTATCTTCTTTGCCTGCCCTACTGCAATAGTAAGTTTTATTATGGCAAAAAGTTTAGGCGGAAATGAAAAGCTTGCCGGCAATATTGTTGTAATTTCAACAATGGGTTCTGTGCTTACTATAAGTACGGGAATTTTTATTTTGAAATTTTTCGAACTGATATAAAAAAAGCCTCTTCAAAAGAGGCTTTAATTTTTTAATCTTTTAATGTTTCGTACATATCATCTATAAGATGTGAATATCTTTCTTCAATCACTTTTCTTTTTAACTTTAACGAAGGAGTAATCTCTCCTCCTTCAATTGTAAATGGTTTTTCCAGTAATGTAAATTTTCTGATTCTTTCAAAGTTAGCAAGTTTCTTCTGAAACTGTGAAAACTCTTTTTCCAATAATTCATTAATCTGTTTCAGCTTCACAAGTTCTTCAATATCTTCATACTTTATTCTGTTTGCATCGGCGTATTCCTTAAGCGAATCAAAATCAGGAACAATCAGCGCAGTTAAATACATTCTTTTATCACCAATCAAAACAAACTGATCTATAAACTTACTTGAAGAAAACATATTTTCTATCGGAGTAGGAGCAATATATTTTCCGCCAGTGGTTTTAAAAAGATGTTTTTTTCTGTCAGTAATTATCAAAAATCCTTCCGCATCAAAAACACCAATATCACCTGTATGAAGCCAGCCGTTTTTCAAGACTGCCTCTGTCTCTTTTTTATTTTTATAATATCCCTGCATTATGTTCGGACCGGAAGCAAGTATTTCACCATCTTTTGCAATTTTAATTTCAACACCCGGAAATGGCTTTCCTACAGATCCGAATTTGCAATCATTAACTCTGTTTGCAGCAAGCACCGGAGATGATTCTGTTAATCCGTAACCTTCGCAAATCTGAAAACCGATTGCTTCAAAAAACTCTCCAAGGTCACGCGAAAGAGCAGCACCGCCTGAAATAAAAAATCTTACTTTTCCACCGGTACGCTGTGCCATTTTTGAATAAACAAGTTTATTGGCAAGTTTATATTCTAACTTCAATTTTACAGAAATACCTTCGTGAGATTTTCTTGCTTCTGCATAATCGTGTCCTACTTTCAAAGCCCAGTTAAATATTTTCTGTTTGCTTGCAGATTGTGTTTCAATGTTTCTTGTAATTTTTGAATACAATCTTTCAAAAAATCTGGGAACCGCAGTCATTACAGTCGGATGCACTTCCAAAAAGTTTGTTGATAATTTTTCAATCCCTTCTGCAAATGCAATTGTAGATCCGCCTGCTATTGCTGTGTAATATCCGGCTGTTCTTTCAAAGATGTGACACAAAGGAAGAAAGCTCAAAAATGTATCGGTCGGATCAAGTGAAAATGCTTCGTGTGCGGCCTTAACATTAGAAAGAATATTTTTATGAGAAAGCATCACACCTTTAGGTTCACCTGTTGTTCCGGAGGTGTAAATGATTGTACATAACTCATCTTCGTTGGTAAGTTCATAATTTTCCGTAATTAAACCTCTGTGCTCCGGATAATATTTCTCTCCCATTTCCTGAATCTGTTTAAATGTGTAAACATCATCATAAGCAGAAACATCAACATCATTCATAACTACAATAAATTTGAGGTACCTGCATTTTTTTCTGACTTTAAGAATCTTATTAAGTTGAAACTGATTGGATACAATAACTGCTTTTGATTCTGAATTGTTAAGTATAAACTGAATTGAATCGGCAGTTAAAATAGGATAAAGAGGAACATCAACTGCACCGAGGTTTATGATTCCAAAATCACTGTAAACCCATTCAGGTCTGTTCTCGGAAATAATTGCAATTTTATCTCCGCGTTTGATATTAAGATATGCCAGTCCGTATGAAAACTGGTCAGTCTCTTTTCTAAAATCGTGACAGGAAATATCTGTGTACTTCCCTTTTACTTTGTGTCTGAATATTGGTTTTTCTGTCGTTTCGGAAAATTCTTCAGTAATTACTTTATATAACTGAGGAATGGTTCGGAAGTCTTTATAAATCGGCATCTACAATCTCTAAAATTAAACAAACAGTCTAATTTAATGGTGAGAAGGTAAAAAATCAAATAAAGTCCGGGGCAAATATCCCCTTTCTGCCCCGGACTTCAGAAATTATTATCTCAATTAACCGAAATAATAATGAATTCCTTAACATACTTATGGTAAGCTTTATACCAATCAATGTTAAGACTGGATTTCGGATTGAAGGCCCTCATTCTCCAATCCCTCGCGGGTAATTCCAGTTTTATTTTCTCACCGGAATTTAAAACCACCCGTTTTTTTATTGTGTTCCATTCACAATAAAACGAATCTTTAAATCTGCTGTACAGTATGTAAATATCGAATGTTGGTTTATTTTCCTTATTACACACAGGTACGGCAAAGACTTTTATACTGGCTGTAAAGCCTCTTTTAATTTTATCGTAATTGGGGATTTTTACGATTTCATCTTTGTCAAAAAGTTCAAACGAAAAATTTATTTCTGAATAAAAAATTTCTTTATCTAATATTTTTTTATCATTTGTAAATGTGTTAACAAACTCTTTTGCCTTTAATATTGGGAAAAAACTGTGTAAACTTTTTATCTCGGTAAGTTTGTTGTCAGTTCTTAAAAACTCCATCTGAATATTACTTTTACAAGAGTCAGCAATCTTTCCAAAATCATTTAAGTATTCTGAGAAAAGACTTTCAAATTTTACACCGCCTGATTCTTTTTCTTTTATAAAGACACTAAATTTTTGTTCCTCTAATCCCTCAATTGGAAATTCATATCTTTTGTTGAAGTCAATGTTAAATTCATAAACTCCATGTTTCATATTATAAAACTTTTTCTCTTTGGAATTTGAAAGTTTATAAACAGAATAAGAAAGTTTTGCAACATATCGCGCTATACCTTTTCTGATTTCCAGATTTGAAACAAAAATTCTCTCAGGAGTTTTCCCGTCCTTAAAAACTTCTGAAAATACTCTTGCCTGTCCACTTTCTGAGTTAGAAATGTTATAGTAGTAAATTTGATCTTCTGATTCCTCCAAATTACTAGTTTTACTAGTGGTAACCATCCCGTGTTTAAATTCTAACATCGAGAAAACCTCAATTTCTTTTGGAATGCTCTGCGCAAAAAGAATCGAAAACAACAGACTAAGTAGAACTATATTAACTCGTTTAATAATCAATCTGTCCCCGTTATAATTTTTTACCAACAAGATCATCATCGGTAATTTTTATAGTTTCCATTTTGTTTATTTGCTCAAGATATGAACTGTTATTTATGATCATATCATTATTTTTGATAAATTCCGTTTCAATAGGAGTTATTTTAGATGTTAAATCTGAACCCCAGCTGAATAACGAAACGACAATTAAAAAAACTAATGCGGCAAAAGAAGAA
>JBGRQB010000073.1:0-18876 GCA_041725875.1 Rhodothermaceae bacterium | reverse complement strand
GGGGCTTTCGGGATGTTTGCCACAGGAGTTGGCAACACAGATGCTGCATTTATTCTCGGAACGGGAAAAATATGGGAAAAGGTTCCTAAAACCATAAAGGTAGAATTAAACGGAAAAATGCCTGAGTATCTCACGGCAAAAGATCTTGTGCTTTATGTAATTGGAGAAACAGGCACTGCCGGTGCAACTTATATGGCGCTTGAGTTTACAGGAGAAGCTGTTGCATCTATGAGTATGAATGAAAGGATGACTCTTACCAATATGGCTATTGAAGCAGGTGCAATGAACGGAATTATTGCTGTTGATAATGTTACTGAAAAATATCTGGGAAGAGATGATCTTGAAAAAATAGAGAGTGATCCTGATGCAAATTATGAAAGAGTAATTTCTGTAAATGTAGAAGAACTTGAACCTGTGCTTGCTAAACCTCACAGTCCCGATAACCGTGATTTTGTCTCCAACTTTAAAGAAACAGAAATTACCAAAGCATACATCGGTTCCTGCACCGGAGGAAAAATAACTGATTATGAATTTGCTGCAAAAGTTTTATTCGGAAATAAAGTTTGCGTTCCGACCTATATAATTCCTTCTACAACAAATGTTGCAGAGGAGCTGGGTTTAATAAGATATAAAGATAAAACTTTGCAGGAGATTTTTACAGAAGCGGGCTGTATTGTTGAAAAACCTTCTTGTGGTGCTTGTCTGGGCGGACCCGCAGATACTGTCGGGCGTTCCGTTGATAAAGATATTGTTGTTTCAACCACAAACAGAAATTATCCGGGAAGAATGGGGAGCAGACTCGCAGATGTTTACCTTGTTTCGCCATTAACAGCAGCTGCTTCGGCAGTTACCGGAAAAATTACAGATCCGCGTGAAATTTCAGGGGAGGAGAAATGAATACAACTGTAAAAGGGAAAGTGTTTGTATTGGGAGATAATGTTGATACAGATCAGATTATACCGGCTCAACATCTGGTATATAACATAAATGATGATAAAGAAAGAAGGATGTACGGTAAATATGCGCTCTCTTCGGTTCCTGCTGCAGAGAGCGGATTGCCGTCGGGTGATATCCCTTTTGTGCAGGAAGGAGAGTTTCAGTCGGAATTCACAATAATTATTGCGGGAAAAAACTTTGGATGCGGTTCCTCCAGAGAACACGCTCCGCTTGCTCTGCAGACAGCAGGTGTTAAAATTGTGATAGCTGAATCTTTTGCCCGAATTTTTTACAGAAATGCTGTTGACGGCGGATTTATAATCCCTGTTGAAGCTTCTGAAGAACTGAATAAACAACTAAATACCGGAGATGAAGTAATAATCGGCCTCGAAGATTACATTTTGTACAATTTTGCAAATGAAGAGATTTACAAACTGATTCCCCCCGGAGATATATTGCCTGTTGTTGAAGCAGGCGGACTTTTCAACTATGCAAAAAAACTGAAAATGATCTGATTTTTTTCATCACCGGTTAATATAAAAGAGTGTGTTTTGTTTTGTGCAAAATACACTCTTTGAGTAATTGTAATTTATGGATTATTGTCTTATTTTCTTAAGCGGTCATTTTATCATGCGGAGATTTTATGCACCCTGTCCAAGATGAGACAACAATCAATCCTGATATTGTATGCAGACTTCAAAAGCTGATTCGTCACGATTCTAATTCTTCCAGTTTGTACAAAGAAATCGGTGAAGTGGTTTCTCTTGTATGTCCTGAGACTATATTCTCAATTAATGAATTTCAGCATACCGGACACGTTGTAATAAAGTATATGAGCGGGTACGATGACTATTCCAAAACAGTTCTTCCTGTTCTGGGAAGAGATCCGGGCGGACTGAGATTTAAAGAATTCGACAGTTGTGAACTTGGCGAAGATTTTATAAAAGGTAAACTTGTTCGTTTTAACGGAGATTTCTATTCTCTCTGCAAAGGTAAAATTGCAAGAAATATTGGCGAGCAGGTAGCAGAAATTATTGGAATTAAAAAGATATATCTTCTTAATCTTACAAATGAAGAAAGAAGATTTGGAAGCATTACTTTTTTCTGCAGAGAGGAAGATTTAATTGATAAAAAAGAAACACTCGAAAAGATAGGGGCATTTGTCTCCAACCTGATTGAACTCAGAAATAAAAATGATATTCTTCTGCTCGATAACCTGAAGTTTAACCATATATTTAATAAATCGGGTCAGGCAATTGCAATTTACAAGAAAAACAAATTTGTGCAGGTTAACACAAGTTATGCCCGACTCTTTGGATATACAGTTGCTGAACTGACCGGCAAACCGGTACTCGAGCTTGTTGCCGAAGATTGCCGAGAGATGGTCGGGCGGATAATGAGTAAAAGATCCAAAGGGGAGAAAACTCTCGACAGTTATGAATCTGTCTGCCTCAAAAAAGATGGTTCCGAAATTGAAGCAATGGTTAATGCTTCCCGTTTTAAGATAAACAGCGAAATCTATTGCTTTGCGTTTGTACAGGATATTACCGAACGAAACAAAATTGATAAAGCTCTTGCCGAAAGTGAAGAAAATCTGTTTGAAATAATAAATGCAACTCCCGATCCTATTTGTATAAAAGAGCCCGACGGTAAATGGATTCTGGCAAACAGCGCAAAGCTTTCACTTATGGGATTACAAGGGGTAAATTATAGCGGCAAGACTGATAAACAGCTCTCTTCCGAGAGTAAACAATTAAAACGTGTTTATAAAAATCAGCTTGAGTATGATAAAGAAACCTGGGATTCAGGGAAACTGCATCAGACCGAAGAAGCGTTTTATCTGGAGGGCGGACGAGAAAAAATATATGATGTTTTACGAATTCCGCAGTTCGGGCACAATAAAGAACCAAAGACACTCATTACCTGGGGCAGAGATATAACCGAACGAATTAATGCCGAAGAAGAATTAAAAAAATATAGAAATCACCTTGAAGATCTTGTTGAAGAACGTGCTTCCGAGCTTATAAAAACAATTGAATCTTTAAGTCAGGAAGTAACCAACAGAAAAAAAGTTGAAAAAATAATTCAGATACAAAATGAAATTGCCAATGAATTAATTTCCAGTGAGTCATTGCTTGGAGCAATAACAAGAACACTAAACGGTATTTCGCACATTGGCGATTCGCTTGATGTTTGTCTGGTTGAAGTTGAAAGCGAAATAAAAATACTTAACTCACGCTGCTTTCCCGAAGGAAAAATATCTGTAAAAGATAAAGATCTTTGTCTCGGGAAAATTAAAGAGTTGCTCGGCAATAAAAAATCTCCTGTCTATAATATTAAAGGTTCCGAACTTGGTAAAATTTTTGATTTCGATACCAGCGGTGCAACCTGTTCGCTGTTCCCGATTTTTTACAAAGGAAAGCTTATTGCGGTTCTTTTTGTAATTGCCGAAAAAAGAAAAAAACTTTCGGAAAATCTTGTTAAGGCGATAAACAATATTACGCTTCAGCTTGAATCAACAATTTCTCAGTTTATCTCCAGAGGAGAAATAATTGAGAGTGAGAACAGATGGAAAACTCTTTACAAAAATCTTCCCGGCGGTACAATAGTATTTGATAAAGATCTTGTTATTCAGGATGTAAATGATTTTTTCAGTGAAGTAAGCGGTTATGAAATTACAGAAATTGTTGGAGAAAAACTTACAAAGATTTGTCATGATGTAGATGAAAATTTCCGGTTTAATGTTATAAATAACGGAGTTGACAACATCGATTCCGAGATTATAACAAAATCAGGCAAAGCTGTTCCTGTTGTTAAAAGTATAAGGGAAATTAAACTCGAAGATGAAGTTTATTATCTGGAAAATTTTCAAAATATCAGTGTTCTTAAATCGCTTCAAAACAGACTTTCACGCATTAACGAAACCTTTGTAAACTTCAGCTACGATTCCGTAGAAAATATAAATTCTCTTACAGCTCTTATTGGTGAACTTTTTAACGGCACCGCCGCACTTTATAATTGTATGGAAGATAATTTTATCTCTGCAATTGGAACCTGGAACATACCTGAAGATTATCTGGCTGTTGATGAAGCCGAGGGACACATCTGTTACGATGTTATCACGGAAAAGAAAGATGTTTGTCTGATTAGAAATCTGGAAAAAACAAAATATTACAAAACAGATGAAAGTGTTAAAAAATATGGTTTAAAAACCTACTTCGGGAAAACAGTTTACAGAAACAAAGAAATTGTAGGAACGGTTTGTGTTGTTTTCCAGACTGACTTTATCCCCACAATTGATGATATTAAAATTATCGGGATAATTGCGGGTGCAATAGGAGCCGAAGAGGAACGCCGACAAATAAACGAAGAACTTGCAGAGTACAGAGTTAAGCTGGAAGAAAAAGTAAGAGAAAGAACCAAAGAAATTACTTCGGCGCAAAAAAGAATTAAAACGGAAATTAAGAAAAACAAAGAAACCTCAGCGCTGTTAAAGGAAACGGAAAAAGAGTATCAGCGGCTCTTTGAAAATTCTCACGATGCACAAATTTTAATCAGATTTGAAACAAGAGAAATTATAAAAGTAAACAACACCGCGTGTAAGTTGTTTAATTTCAAAAAAGATAATGCAGATAATCTTACGCTCAGAGATATTTTCGGTCCAAAATCGGAAGCTCTTTTTTATGACCAGACGTACAAACAATCAGGAAATAAAGTCAATTTTGAAGTTAACTCCAATGACGAGTTTTTTGTTGATATAAATGCCTCAATAATAGAATCTTCCGAAAAAGTTATTCTGGTTTCCTGCCGTGACATTACAGAAACAAAACTGGCGCAAAAGCAGTTATTTGAAAGCAGACGCCGTTACGAAGAGCTGGTTCAAAATGCCAATGATATAATTATCAGGTTTGATAAAATGGGACGGATAGTATATATAAATCCTATTACTGAAAAAAATCTCGGCTATTCGCAGAAAGAACTGCTGGGAGAAAATGTTCTTAATTTTATTGATCCTGATCACAGACAAATCTCCGGCAAGTTTTATCTGAATCAGCATAAAAAAAGAATTCCAAACACATACTACGAACTCCCGATTCTCAAAAAAGACGGCTCCGTTGTTTGGCTCGGACAAAATGTCCAGTTGATTTTTGAGAATAATAATGTAACTGGTTTCCAGGCTGTTGCAAGAAATATTACTAAAAGAAAAAATGCTGAATTTGCAATGGCAGAAAGTGAAAAAAGATTCAGAACAATTGCAGAAAGTATTAACACCGTTGCAATTTACGGTATTGGTATTGATAAAAAAATAATTTTCTGGAACTCTGCCTGCGAAAACCTCTACGGATATTCTGGAGGAGAAGCACTCGGAGAGGATATTACTCAACTTCTGTACGATAAAAAAAGTCTGCCCGATTTTGAAAAAGAGTTCAACGCTATTCTTGAAAATCCAGAGAAACAACTTGAATCGGAAAAAGAACTTATAAAAAAAGAGGGAAGTAGAATTTCAGTTTTATCAAACCGTGTGCTGCTGAAAACAAGTTTTGGCGGAACAGAAATTTATTATCTTGATATTGATCTGACCAAAAGAAAAGAAACGGAACGACAACTGCAGCGCGCAAAAAAACTTGCCGAAGATGCAAACAAAGCAAAAAGCAGTTTTCTTACAAATATCAGTCACGAATTAAGAACACCGCTTAACGGAATTCTCGGTTATGCGCAATCACTTAAAGATGATCCCGAATTGAATTTGAGTCAGTTTGAAGCAGTAGAAATAATTGAAAAAAGTGGAAACCATCTCCTTGCTCTGATTGAAGATATTCTTGATCTTTCAAAAATTGAAACCAAAAAATTAAAGCTTTCTCTTAATGAATTTAACTTTATCAATTTTATTCAGGGTATTGCAGGTGCAATGAAAATTGTTGCTGAAAATAAAGGACTGGCATTTGATTTTATTATGACAGGCACCATACCTGAAAAAGTTGAAGCAGATGAAAAATATCTGGGTCAGGTACTCTACAACCTTCTTGGCAATGCAGTTAAATTTACAAAAACCGGCAGTGTTAAATTCAAAGTTGAAAGCACAGATAAAAAATTGAAGTTTACAATTATTGATACAGGTATCGGAATTCCCGAAAAACAGATGGATGAAATCTTTTCGCCATTTATACAGGGAGTTGTTGGTACAATGAAAAATAAGGGAACCGGACTCGGGTTAACAATCAGTAAGCGACTTGTAAGAATGATGGGCGGAAACCTCAGAGTAAACAGTTCGGTTGGAAAGGGAAGTGAATTTTATTTTGAAATAAAAGTTCAGGGCTCTGATAAATCATTTTTTGATATAACTCCCGACAGAAAAAAAATCACAGGATATGACAGTGAAAATAAAATCAGTGTTTTAATTGTTGATGATGATTATAACAACAGAGCAATGCTCAGAAAACTTCTTTCTCCTCTCGGGTTTATAACAGCAGAAGCAGAGAACGGAACCGAGACAATTAAAATGTATAATGCCCGCAATTACGATCTTATTTTGCTCGATATTCTGATGCCTGATAAAGATGGTTTTGAAGTTACTAAAGAGATTATGGATGCTAATCCAGAAGCAAAAATTATTATTATCTCAGCAAGCTCATCTGAAAAATCAAAAGAAAAAGCAATGTTGTCAGGCTGTTCAGGGTTTTTATCCAAACCAATTAAATTTGATTTACTCTTTGATGCAATTGAAGAAAATATGAACCTGACCTGGATAAGAGAAGGAGCTGCAAATAAAGGCATTGAAAAACAAAAGTTTGAAATGGAAATACCGGATCAGGAAACCCTTACCGAAATTTCTGAGTTTGCAAAAAATGGTGAAATTACCAGACTGAATAACATGCTTACAAAAATTAAAAATGAAAATAAATATCCCGAATTTGTTTCACAAGTGTTAATTTATATTAAGGAATTTCAAATTAATGAAATAATAAACTTTGTAAAAAGTTTTATTGAGGAGAAATGAAAAAGATAAAGAAAAGTGTTATTCTGATAGTTGATGATGAACCAACTAACCTGAAAGTTCTTCATAAAGTACTTTCCGAGAATAATTTTGAAGCGCTGGTTTTGCAGGACGGGCAGACAGCACTCGAACTATTAGACAACCGCAGGGTAGATCTGATTTTACTCGATATAATTATGCCCGGTATGGATGGTTTTGAAATTGCGGAAAAGATAAAAGCACAATCAAGAATAGCTGATATCCCGATTATTTTTATGAGCGCACTTTCCGATACAGCCAATAAGGTTAAAGGATTTAAAGCAGGTGCAATAGATTATCTTACAAAACCTTTTCAAAAAGAAGAAGTTATTGCCAGAATAAAAACACATCTTGATCTGCGCAGACACCAGTCAGAACTGGCTGAAATTAACGCGCACAAAGATAAACTCTTTTCAATTCTTTCTCACGATCTGCGCAGTCCCTTTGCCTCAATTATCGAGCTGGGCAGAATGCTCAGTATGCTTGAAGAAGATATAGAAATTTCAGAAGTAAAAGAGATAGGGGAAAAGATTGCAGAATCTGGTAACAATACACTTAAACTTTTAGAAAACCTCCTTGCCTGGTCAAGGGTTCAGCAGGAATCACATATTAAATTAAACGAAACAAATTTGTATGCTCATTTGCTTGAAAATATTGTTCTCTATAAAGAACAGATGAACTCAAAAGAGATTATTGTTGAAAATGCAATCAACAAAAACACTTATGTTCTTGCAGAAGAAAATATGCTTAATACAATTATCAGAAATATTATTTCTAACGCAGTTAAGTTTTCCTATCCCGATTCAAAAATTTATATAAAATCTTCAGATGTTGATGATTATCTTGTTTTATCAATCCGCGATGAGGGAGCAGGAATTTCTAAACTCGATATGGATAAACTTTTTAATATTTATGAAAAACTCTCCAAAAGAGGTACAGGCGGTGAAAGAGGAACCGGACTCGGACTAATTTTATGCAAAGAATTTGCAGAAAAAATAGATGGTAAATTTGAACTTACCAGCGAGCCGGAAAAGGGAACCGAAGTAAAACTTTCGCTTAAAAAGCCCGCAGCAACATTTAATGTGTGATAATTTTATTTATTTTTCGCAAGTTAGTAATTCCGAATTATTGAAAAGGACAGATCTCGATGATAAAAAGCGAAACTATAAATAATCTCACAAAGATTATAAATGAAAACAACAAATTTATAATTACAACTCATGTTAATCCGGATGCAGATGCAATTGGCAGCGCTGTTTCCATTTATTATATTCTGAAAAAACTTGGTAAAAGTGCTGAAATTATAAATCACAGTGAAACTCCTTCCAACTTAGAGTTTCTTGTGCCGGATGAAATTGTGAAACAATATAATCCAGAGATTCATAATGAAGTAATAAACTCTGCCGATGCACTTATTGTGGTTGATTTGAACAGTCTGAAAAGAACTATCAGTATGAAAGAACAGCTGGAAAAATTTAACGGAGTGAAAGTCTGCATTGACCATCACGAAAACCCGGAAGATTTTGCAGATCTTTTTCTTCTCGATATCAACTACACTTCAACAGGTGAAATTATCTACGATTACATAAAAAAATCAAACATAATTGAACTAGATGAAAAAATTGCCGAAGCAATTTATTCGGCTGTTATGACAGACACAGGGAGTTTCAGATTTGAAAGAACATCTTCCAAAACGCATCTTATGACTGCTGATTTACTGGATAACGGAGCTAACCCGAAACTGGTTTATGAAAAAATTTATGATCAGAATAAATTAGGAAGAACCAGACTTCTGGGCAGGTGCTTATCTGAATTAACACTTAACAGCACCGGTGATATTTGTTATATGACAATAACACAAAAAATGCTGGAAGAATATGAAACAAAAGAATCGGATGTTGACGGCTTTGTGAATTTTTGTCTTTCAATTGAAAATACTCAAATCGGGATTCTCTTTTTTGAATTAAAAGACGGAATGAAAATAAGTTTCAGATCAAAGACGCAAATTCCGGTTAATAAGATTGCTGCCAATTACGGAGGCGGTGGACATTTTCACGCGGCAGGCGCCCGATTACATAATGTCGATTTTCAGGAAATAATAAAAAATACAATTAAACTGGCTGAAGAATACTTATAAAAAAGAGGTTTTAATGGAAAATTTAACAATCAAGACCATCAAACCAAAATCTAAAATATCAGAAAACAGCGTACTGGTAAAGTTTTTCTGTATTTTTGATAATCTTGAAATGGAATTATTAGAACTTGAAAGAGATATTTCATTCAAAATTAATGCAAGATTAAAAAAAGAATTTTACGATAAAGAAACAGGAAAAATTGAATTTTTCCCTTCAAACAATATCCCGTCAAAAGTGATTCTCTATAAATTAAAAGAGAATGATATAAATAACTCAAACTATTTTAGAAACACACTTGCGGGTCTTGTTGCAGATCTTAAAAAAAATATTGAAAAAAATATTCTTATTTCATTACCGGAAAACAGCGAAGTAATTAATGTTTATGAAGATTTAGAATATCTTTATCAGACAGCAGTAGAAGGTATTTGCTACGGTTGTTACAAGTTTGATAAATATAAATCAGATAAAAAGAAAAAAGAGAAACTTTCAGTTTCATTTATTTCCGATAGTGCAAGAGTAGTTAAAAAAGCAGTTGAAAACGGAATTATGCTAAGTGATTCAGTTGCATTTGCTCGCGATCTTGTTAACGAACCTGCTATGGGATTAACACCTCAGGAACTTTCCAAAAGAACCAAATCGGAATTAACAAAAGCAGGTGTAAAAGTAAAAATTCTTAATAAAGCTGAACTACAAAAACGTAAAATGGGTGGCGTGCTTGCTGTTGGACAGGGAAGCAGTAACCCTCCTCAGATGATTATAATGGAGTACAAACCAAAAGTTAAAGCCAAAAAGAAAATTGCTCTTGTCGGTAAAGGCGTTACCTTTGATACAGGCGGTTACTCACTTAAACCTGAAAACTTTATGCTTGGAATGGAAGCAGATATGGGCGGAGCTGCCGGTGTAATTGGTGCAACTCTTGCAATTGCAAAAGCCAAGTTACCTGTTGAAGTTATTACTATTGTGCCGACTGTTGAAAACTGTGTCTCCGGAAATGCTTACAAACCGGGTGATATTGTTAAAACATCTTCAGGTAAATCTATTCTTGTCCTAAACACAGATGCTGAAGGAAGAATAATATTGGCAGATGCACTTGAACTTGCATCAAAACAGAAAGCAGATTTTATAATTGATATGGCAACCTTGACAGGTGCAAATGAAGTTGCTTTAGGCGGACTCTCAGCCGGTATGTATACAAAAAATGAAAAGCTTATTAAAGGATTATCTGATACTGGTTTTCGCTCGCAGGAAAAAGTATGGCCTATGCCAATGTGGGACGATTACAGTGAATTTTTGAAGACTGATAAAGCCGATATTAAAAATCTTGGTCCGAGATACGGCGGTGCAATTACTGCTGCAAAATTCCTTGAGTTTTTTGTGGATGATAAAGAAAACTGGGCTCACCTCGATATTCCTTCACCTTCGCCTGAGAATAAACTGACTAACTATCAGAAAAAATATCACAGCGCGTATGGTGTAAGACTCTTATTCGAATTTGCAAAAAAATTGACAATCTAAAACTTATAAAACAAATCCCTGAAGATTCTGCCAGTTTTCGGGGATTTGTTTATTCTTTTTTACACGGCGACTAAAGTCGTTGACTGTACTTTCTGCAACTTGGGGTATTATAAACCACTGCGCTACGCTTTATTGATTTGTTTGGCATTGCTCACTCCGTAGGCAAACTTTTTCAGAAAAAGTTTGAGAAAAACTTCGGCTGTCTTTTTCCTCGCTAAAAATTTTCACCTTGAGCGTAGCCGAAATGGCTTACCTTCGGCTGAACAAAAACAACTTGCCGCGCTTCGCACGCCTTCAAACAGTTTTTGTTCTTCACGCCTCCGCTCATCAATTTTCTTAGATGCCGGGCGATCATATTGTGTTATCCTGAGCCCGGCCGCAAGCACCTTGCACAATCTAGCAGTGAGTTTCCTCAACTGCGTTCGGAAAGACATATAATATCCCTATATCATCGTGTCATCTCGAATGTAATGAGAGATCTCACTCTGGTATTGTGTACAATACGGAATTAAGATTTCTCCGTCGCTGAGCTCCTGCGAAATGACATAACCCGGATCGGTGCCTGAGTAATCCGGCGAAGTGTTAACGAAGCCAATAGGCTACAACTCCGAGCTAACTGGCCTCTAGGTGGCCTTTAAAGGGGAAACCGAGTCGTATTAAAGTAGTTGCAAAAAACATCGATTACCATTAAAACTGATCATTTAAAATTAATTTTTATATTTACCGGATGGAATTTTATAAAAATATATCAGACCTGCTAAAAGCAACAAATGTTGGTAAAGATCAGAGGATTGAAGATTTTTATCTTCTGAAGGTTGATGCTGAAACACATAAAATTGTTGGTGTAGAATCTAAAGAGCCTTATAAAAACGATTTTTTTGAAGTTGTAATTTCAACCAGCAAAAATGTAAATGTGCGGATAGGTGACGAAGAAGTTAAGGGGTCAACCAACAGCAACATAAGTTTTACAAGTAAAAATCAGCTCACATCCTGGAATGCATCTGATGTTGAGCATGGCGTAACATATATATTTTTCTTTAATCCCGAGTTTATTGGTCTTACTTCCGATTATTGCGACATATATCAGGCTTTGCCACATTTCAATATTTATACAGCTTCATTCTATTATGTAGAGGATGAAGAACTTATTTCTCTAATTGAAATTGCAGAAAAGATAGTTGAAGAACAAACCAATTACAGATCATTTTCAGAAGAGATAATCAAATCGTACTTCAAAATATTACTCTTTAGTATCAAGAGAATGCTGGAGCCTGTGCATCCTGCTTTTATCAATGTTAGCAGACAAATGGAAATTACATACAATTTTGAAAATCTTATTAAAAGTGCCAAAAACAAAAGAAAACCAATTTCAGAATATGCCGGGGAATTAAATATAAGTCAGGTTTACCTTTCCGAATGTGTTAAAAAAACAACCGGCAAATCAGCAAAAAAAGTTATTGACGATTACCTTGTCTCAGAAGCCAAATCAATTTTGTTTCAAACATTAAAACCGGTTTCCGAAATTGCTGTTTTACTCGGATTTGACGATCTGTCAAATTTTGTGAAATATTTTAAGACACAGACAGGAATAACTCCCAAAGCCTTCCGCGATACGAATACATAATTTTTTACCATTTTCTCCTAGCTATCAACCTATTTTTTTACCATTTTCCTGAATAAATTTACAGACTAAATTTAAAATTATAATTATTCACAAATCAAAGAGTAAGATGAAGAAACGTTATTATATGATAATAACCCTGAGTTTTATCCTTTTTGCCTGCGGCGGAAAACCGGAAAACGGGCAATGGGGAGGAGTTGAAACTTATCCGGTTATTAAAATCGCAAAAGGAAATTATTCCGATTTCAAAGAATATCCGTCAAAAATTGAAGGAAAAATAAGTATAGAGATTCGTCCAAAAGTTGACGGCTACATCTCCAAAATTTTGGTTGATGAAGGTGAAATTGTTAAAAAAGGAACTCCGTTAATTTACCTGGAAGGTGTTCCGCTAACGCAAAATGCAAAAGCTGCCAAGGCCAGACTCGAAAATGCTAAACTCGAAGTTGAAAAACTAATTCCGCTTGTTGAGAAAAACATTGTGAGTAAAATACAGCTTGATATAGCTAAAAACAGACTTGCAGAAGCTAAAAGCAATTACAGAGCGTTAACAGCCAATGCAGGATATACAAAAATTGTGAGTCCGGTAAATGGTGTGGTTGGAAAAATCAATTTTCGTGAAGGAGCTTTGGTAAGTCCTTCATCACAAAAAAGTCTTACAACCGTTTCCGAAACAGAAAATATGTATTCCTATTTTTCAATAAGTGAAAAGGAATTGTTAAAGCTTACAAGAGAGCTTTCAGGAAATTCTCTTGACGAAAAAATTAACACACTTCCTGATGTAAAATTAAAACTTGCTGATGGTTCGGCCTTTCCCGCTACAGGAAAAATTGATGCAGTAACAGGAGAGATTAATCCGGCTACAGGAAGTATTTTAATGCGCGCAACATTTAAGAATTCCGGTAAACTTTTAAGAAACGGAAGCAGCGCTCTTACATTAATGCCGGTTTATTATAAAAATGAAATTGCTGTTCCTGCTTCTATGATTTTTGAGAGACAGGGTAAAGCTTTTGTTTATGTTGTAAATAAAGAGAATAAACTGGAAGCCAGAAAAATTGAAGTAAAAGGAAATGCCGGACGCTATCTGATAGTTAAAGCCGGTCTTAATGAAAATGAAATTGTACTGGCAAAGGGAACCGGAAAACTGAGACCGGAAACTGAAATAAAGCCGGAAGTTGTAACTGCAGAATCTGTAGTTAATTCATATAAAACAGTGTTTAAATAAATTAAGAAAAAACTATGTTAAATAAATTTATAGAAAGACCCGTATTATCAACGGTCATATCGGTGTTGTTATTAATCTTCGGGATATTGGGGCTAAACATTCTCCCGGTTACCCAATATCCTGATATTGCACCCCCGACAGTGCAGGTAACTGCCTCATATCCGGGTGCTTCGGCTGAAACCATTCTGGAGAATGTAATTTCGCCTATTGAAGAAAAAATAAATGGTGTGGACGGGATGAAGTATATTACTTCCACAGCCACTAATAATGGTACTGCCGAAATTCAGGTGTTTTTTGATCAGGAATATGACCCTGATATTGCAGCTGTAAATGTGCAGAACCGTGTTGCACTTGCAAATGCCGTGCTTCCTTCGGATGTTATCAGAGCAGGTATCTCAACTAAAAAGATTCAAAATTCTGCTTTGATGTATACTTCCATTTACAGTACTGTTCCTGAGTATAATGAATTGTTTCTTGAAAATTATCTCAAGATAAACGTTGTACCGGTTTTACAGAGAATTAAAGGAGTAGGAGAAGTTAATGTTTATGGCGGAGAATATTCAATGCGTGTTTGGATTGATCCGGTTAAACTTGCAAACTATAATCTGACTCCGGCCGATATAAACATAGCAATTCATGAACAGAGTCTGGAAGCAGCTCCCGGATCTTTTGGCCAAAATGCAGGAAGCGCGTTTGAGTTTAAGATAAAGTATAAAGGTCGACTCAAAAAAGCAGAAGAGTATAAAAATATTATTTTACGCTCAGGTAACGATGGTTCTCTTTTAAGACTTAAAGATGTTGCAAAAGTTGAACTGGATGCGTTTTCATATTCTACTAAGGCTAACTTAAACGGAAATCCCTCTGCAACATTTGGTGTGTTGCAAACACCCGGTTCCAATGCGCGGGAAATAAATAAAGAAATTGTAAAAAAGTTTGAAGAAATACAAAAAGATCTGCCCAAAGGTGTTTTTATAGCAACCAATTATGATACAAGCGCATTTCTGGAAGCTTCAATTTCAAAAGTGGTAACAACTTTGCTTGAAGCATTCTTTTTAGTATTTCTTGTTGTGTTTATTTTCCTTCAGGATATTAGATCCACAATTATACCGGCTATTGCCGTTCCCGTATCTATTGTTGGTACATTCTTCTTCCTGAATTTGTTTGGTTTTTCAATAAATCTTCTTACCCTGTTTGCCCTTATTCTGGCAATAGGTATTGTGGTGGATGATGCAATTGTTGTTGTTGAAGCTGTTCACACAAAACTTGAAAGAGGAAACAAGGATGTTTTATCTGAAACCAAATCTGCAATGGGTGAAATAAGTAGTGCAATTATCTCCATCACCCTTGTAATGGCTGCCGTGTTTGTGCCAATTACATTTATGCAGGGTCCTGCAGGTGTATTTTATCGTCAGTTCGGATTAACACTTATTGTGGCAATTTTAATCTCAGCTGTTAATGCACTTACTTTGAGTCCGGCACTCTGCGCCTTATTGATAAAGCCGAACCACACAAAGAAAAGTTCTTATCTGCAAAGATTTTATACTTCATTTAATGTTGCATTTGAAAAAACAACAAGTAGCTATACTAATGCTGTTAAAATGTTGATAAAGAGAAAATGGATCACGGCAGCAATATTAATTCTTGCTGTTGGTGCTTTATTGGTAAGTAATAATTTTATTCCGTCCGGATTTGTACCTAATGAAGACAGGGGAGTTATATTTGTAAATATCGATCTTCCTCCGGGAAGTTCTCTTGACAGAACAGTTGGAGTTACAAATAAGCTTACAGGAATGGTACAAGAGGTTGAAGGTGTTGAAAATGTTACACTTATTAACGGAATGAATTTCTTTAACGGAGCCGGAAGTTCCTATGCAATGGGTTTTATTAAACTGGCTGACTGGGAAAACCGTAACAGTGAAAATACCACCATTGAAAGTATAACAGGTACTCTTTATTATCTCGGATCGCAGATTAAAGATGCAAACATAATTTATTTTACTCCGCCAAGTGTGCCCGGATTTGGCAGTGTTGACGGATTTGAAGTACAGCTTCTTGATAAAAACGCCGGAAGTTTTGAAGAGTTTAACAGTGTTGCACAATCTTTTGTTGGACAACTATTTGGAAGAAAAGAAATAATGTTTGCTTCCAACTCGTTTAATATAGATTTCCCTCAGTATGAACTCTCTATCGATGTTCCAAAAGCAAAAAGAGCGAACATTAATGTTGATGAAATATTGTTAACAATGCAGGGATATTTTGGCGGAATCTATTCAACTGATTTCAGTCGCTTTGGTAAACCATATAAAGTGTTCATTCAAGCCGAGCCAAACAACAGAAAAAAAATAGATGATCTCTCAAAAATATTTGTAAGAAATATGCAGGGAGAAATGGCGCCTGTTGAATCATTTATCGATTTGAAAAAAGTTAACGGACCGCAGGCAATAAAAAGATTTAATCTCTCTAACTCAATAACAGTCTCAGGTTCTGCAAACTTTGGCTACAGTACAGGTGATGCAATTCAGGCAATTAGAGAAGTTGCTGAAACTCTTCCGGAAAATTACACAATTGAGTTTAGCGGAATTACCAAAGAAGAAATCGGAAGTGCGGGTCAGGCTCCTGTTATTATTGGTCTGAGCATTCTCTTTGTATTCTTCCTGCTTGCAGCTCAGTACGAAAGTTATCTGCTTCCGTTTGCTGTTATTTTCTCATTACCTGTTGGTGTTGCCGGTGCTTTTGGATTTACACTTTTAACCGGACAGCAAAACAATATCTATTTCCAGATTGCACTGGTTATGTTGCTTGGATTGCTTGCAAAGAATGCAATACTTATTGTTGAGTTTGCCCGACAAAGAAGAGAGCAGGGAATGTCACTTTTTGATGCTGCTGTTGACGGAGCCAAAGAAAGACTCCGTCCTATTCTGATGACATCTTTTGCATTTATTATGGGACTTCTCCCACTTGCATTTGCAACAGGTGTGGGTGCAAGAGGAAACAACTCAATTGGTACAGGTGCAGCCGGCGGTATGCTTGTCGGTACACTCTTAGGACTTTTTGTAATTCCTGTTCTGTATGTTGTTTTTCAATGGCTGCAGGAGAAAGTATCATCAGGTAAAAACTTGAATTAATTTTGAAATGATAAGTAGTACAAACTATAAAATAATAATATTGATATTAACTTTGGTTCTGATATACTCTGTTTCGGTAAGGGATAATAGCTCATCAGAAACTGAAAACAATAATGTTGTCGGAACCGAAGTAACTGTAGAGAATTTGAAAAATGATAAGAAACAGGAAGTGACCAAAAAAGATACTCTGGTTGAGAATGATTCGGTAAAAACATTGTTTGTTATTACGGTAATCATAATTTTCGGAATTCCTGTTTTATATGCATTCTTTCAAACAATACAGGAAAAAATATCATCAAATAAAAACTTAAAACAATATGAAAATGAGAAATAAAATAATTAACAAAACAGTATTGCTGTTATTAGCAGCGGTTCTTACTTCCTGTCTGACAGTAAAAGATTACAAATCACCTGAAATAAAAAACAGTGATATATTCAGAACCGAAGTTACTGCGGCAGATATCAAACCGGAAAAACAATTGCAGTGGCGCAAGTTTTTTTCTGATCCTATTTTGATAAACTATATTGACAGTGCACTTGTAAACAATTTTGACAACAAGATAGCATTTGAAAATATCAAAAAGGCAGAAGCATATCTTGAGCAGGGCAAACTTAATGTTCTTCCGTCACTTGCACTAAATGCAAATGTGCAAAGAACAGAAACTAAAAAGAGTGATAGCGAGCAATATAAGTTATCTGGTGACTTTGACTGGGAAATAGATTTGTGGGGAAAACTTACAAGTCAGAAAAACGCAAGTGAAGCATCTTTTCTTAAATCAGTTGTGACGCAGAAATATATGCAGACAAATATTATAAGCGGAGTTGCAAAAACTTATTACCAACTTCTTGTAGCTGATGAAGAATTAAGAATTATGGAGGAAACTCTTTTGATAAAAGAGAAGAATCTGTATTATCTGCATCAACTTAAAGAAGCGGGAATGATTGACCAGATTCAAATTAACAGAATAACAGCTCAGGTAGATGAAACAAAAACAAGATTGAACCAGACAAAAAAACGAGTGCTTGCACTTGAAAATGCACTGGTATTGCTTTTGGGAAAACCATATAAAAATCTTGAACGCGGAAGAATTGCAGATCAGAATATGACGGAACTGAATACAAAAAATATCACAGCAAAATATTTGAGTAATCGTCCCGACCTAAAAGAAGCTGAGCTCGACTTGCGCTATTTCTTTGAGCAGAATAATGTTGCCTATGCTTCACTTTATCCATCAATAAGGCTTTCTGCTTCACTTGGATTTAGCAGTCTGGATATTTCAGACTGGTTCGATTCCGAATCCTCTTTCCTCACTCTTATTGGAGGAATTACACAGCCAATATTTGCAAGAGGAGAACTTGAAGCGCGTCTAAAAGCATCTGAATCAGATCTGCATCAGAGTATTTTCAGATTCAGAAAAAAAATGCTTGAAGCGGGAATGGAAGTAAGCAACACAATTAAGGATTATGAAACTAATTCTGAAAATCTGATTTTAAGTGAAAGTCAGGAGAAACAATTTGAAGAAGCGTTAAGCAATACAGAAGAATTATTCAGAGCAGGTAACCTTAATTACATTGAGGTTCTGGCTGCACAGGAAACATTACTTAATGTAAAACTTGCAAGAATATCAACACAATCTGCCAGACTCCAATCAGCTGCAACTCTTTACAGAGCACTTGGCGGCGGAGTTGAATAAACAGCAAATTTGAAAGAACCACTACCTTAATACAAAACACACCGGAGAATTAATTTTCTTTGGTGTGTTTTTCTATAATCTGCAAAGCAAACCAAAATTTTTTGATCAAGCTAAAAGAGTTAATATTTGATTAAAAATCAAAGAATTTGCAATTCGCGAATTGCAAATCGTAAGGAACTCATATCGAAAATCCAACAGAAACAATAATTTTAGGAAAAAGCGACAAATTACGTGTTAACCACTAATCTATAATTGAACAGCATTATTTATATTTGGATATTAGTTAAAGTGCCAGGGCTTTCCAATTTTATTCTAGGTAAAAGAGGTTCTCAGATAATCTGGGGTAATATATTTAAAAATAAATAAGAGGTTATGTGAATATGACTAAAACTATGATGCAGAAAGCAAAACTGCTGTTAACTATTTTATTGTTATCCTTAACTATTTTATCCTGTTCTGATGAACAAAGTAATATTGTTGAACCTGAAGTATCTGGTAAAACTACTGAAATGGCTTTGCAAAAAGCGAATAATTTTCAACCATTAATTTCTGAATATGGTAAGAAGTTGATTGAAGGTAATTTTGATATAAATAAATTATCTGAATATAGATCGG
>JBGRQB010000072.1:0-19000 GCA_041725875.1 Rhodothermaceae bacterium | reverse complement strand
TCATTTCTGCAATAACCGCAATTGTTGTTCCGTCATTAAACGAGTTACTTTTTATTACAGAGTTGCCTTCTTTTATCGGAACCTCAAGTATAGTTCCATTAATTGTTGATGTTATTAATGTGTTGGAATTATTTTTACTTTTTTTGAATATTCCGTCTTTAACAAGTTTCAGATTGTTTTCAGCAGTTTCCCATTGTTCCTTTGCTGTTTCATAATTCAGTTTTGAAATTTCATATTCAGATTCGGCAATTAAATTACGCTTAAACAACTCTTTTGATCTAAAATGATTTTTCTCAGCATTTTCCAAATTCATTTTTGCAATTGTACTTCTTGATTCAGCTTCGTTCAGATTAACCATTTCCGGAATAACTTTTACCTTTGCAATCACTTCTCCTTTTTTGATTTTTTCTCCCGGCTTGAAATATATTTTTTCAACTATTCCGGAAATTTGCGGTTTGATTGCTATCTCTTTACGCGGAAGAATTTTTCCTGTTATTACTGTCTTTTTAACAATATCACCTTTTGTTAAATCATAATTTTCAAAATGTGCTTCTGACATTGTTGTGATTTCCAGGATAAAAAATACCGACATAATAAACACAATTACACCTGTTACTATTCCTGCTTTCTTTAAAAACTTTTTCATTTTATACCTCAAAATTATTCGTCTCTGATTGCATCAATTGGTTTTATTTTAATAGCATTTCGCGATGGTAAAATACCAGCAACTGCTCCGGCAATAACTAAAACAGCTAATGATGATAATGCTATTTGCAGACTTATCTCCGGATTTTTGAAAAACACTTCTCCGGTTCCGCCTGCATTTATTTCTTTTATTATGAAATTCATTATTTGTAAAACAACTCCTCCGAGAACCAATCCTGCATATCCTGAGAAGGTTGTAAGAAATACAGATTCACAAATTATCTGCGATTGAATTTGAACCGGAGTGGCACCAAGTGCGCGTTTTATACCTATCTCTTTTGTACGCTCCTTTACTACCAGCAGCATTATGTTTGTAATTACCAGCACACCGGCAAACAATGTTCCCATCCCGACTATCCAGGTCAGCAAATTCACTCCCTGAAAAAGCTTTTGTATTTTGGTGAACATTTTTTCAAGATTTATATGTCCAATAGCCTGTTCATCTTTGGGAGAAATTTTGTGATTCATTTTTAAAATTCTGATCAGTTTATTTTCTATTTCAGAAATCTTAATATTTTTCTTTGCCACAACTCCAAAATAATCTACTCTGTCGCCATAATTAAACATCGCCTGAATTGTTGAAATAGGAATGTGAATTGTTTTCTTTTTTGCACCGTCACTGTCATCAACGCCCGGTTTAAGAACACCAATTATTTTGAAATAAATCCCGGAAATTTTCAACATTTTTCCAATCGGAATTTCTTCATCGTTAAAAAAAGTCTCTTTAACTCTTTGTCCGATAACACAAACGTTTCGTTTTTCATCTATGTCGCTTTTATTTAAAAACCGGCCTTCAAGCAATTTCATAGGTTCAATTTTATTATAGTTGTGATGATCTCCTACAATTGTAAAGGATCCCTTTTTATCTTCATAAATCACATTGTTAATGTTATTTAAATAACCGGGTTCCAGTCGGGGCGAAAGGAGTTTTACTTCTGACATCTGACTGGAAATATTTTTCAGATCTTCATTTGTGATTTCCCATTCTCTTCCTCTGTCAAAACCGGCGTATGGAATTGAAGTTGACTGCGCCCAGATAAAAGCAGAATTTTTGGCAAAGTTTTTATACCCTTCCATTGTGCCGTTTTCCAGCCCTTTACCTGAACCGGCCATTACAATCAACATTAAAATCCCCCAGAAAACACCAAAGGCTGTTAACAGACTTCTAATCTTGTTTTTCTTAATGGCGGCAAATATTTCCTGCCAGTTATCTATATCAAATAAACTTTTCATATCATTCCTTATTCATCACGAAGTGCAACAATAGGTTTTATTTCGGCGGCTTTTTTTGCCGGGAAAAATCCGGCCAAGAGTCCTGATAAAACAAGAACGGCTGCAGATTGAAGAGCAAGTGAAAAATCTACAGTAGGATTTTTAAAGAGAACAAATTTTTCATCGGCTGAACTTACAACTTCATTTGCAATGTTTGCTTCATTGATTGAATGTACTATTTCCATTATTCCGGTTCCCAGAAGCAAACCTATTAATCCGGCAACACAGGTAATTATAACTGCTTCCGAAAGAATCAAATTTATAACAGAAGCAGGAGTAGCACCAAGTGCTTTCCTTACACCAATCTCTTTGGTTCGTTCCTTAACCACAATCAACATAATATTACTAATTCCCACAGCGCCTGCTATTATTGTTCCTATCCCGATAATCCACAAAAACAATCTGATTGCTTTGAACATTTTCATTGTTCTGGAAAATTCATCGATTGAATTAAAAATATAGAGCGCACTTTCATCTTTTGGGTTATACTGATGTTTAAATGCCAGTCCGCTTTTTAATTCTTTTTCAACTTTTTTACTCTCTTCAGGAGTTGTATCGGAAAGTGTAAATGCAATGTTGTTTACTTTTTTTCCATGTCTGAAAATTTTTTGTCCGGTGCTTAAAGGAATATAAATTGTTTTTTTATCATCCTTATTGTCATCATCAAAAACTCCAACAACCTTAAACGACACTTTATTTATCTGAATAAATTTCCCGAGCGGATTTGTTTTTGGAAACAAAACTTTTCTTACTTCGTCGCCAATAACCGAAGTCATTCTGGTTTCAGTTTCATCAAGTCTGTTAATAAATCTTCCTTGCAGCATTCTGTGTTTTTCAACAATTTTATTGTCCGGTTGTGATGCAGTTATTGAAAATGTTCCGTAGCTGAATTTTGAACTAACCGGTAAATATGAGTTTATTTCCAGACTGGAAGAGAGTTCGCTGACCTGCCTTACTTTATTTCTGATGTAAGCGTCATCATCATCTTCAAGTTGAACAGCTCGGTATTGTTGCTGTCCGGCAAACGGCATTGTTGTGTAGCCGCTGAACACCCAGAACGCATTCATTGCTTCACCTTTGAAGTTTTCCTTCATTCCGTTTTCGAGTCCGTTACCGGAACCAAGCAGAACAATAATCATAAAAATACCCCAGGTAATTGAGAGAGCAGTGAGAAACGACCTGAGTTTGTTCTTTTTAATTGTGTACCATATTTCACTTAAATTATCCAGATCAAACATCTAGCTTACCTTTTTCTTTTCTATGATTTCATCAATTACACCATCACGCAGCTTTATAATTTTGTTTGTCATTTCAGCAATGTCAGGTTCGTGAGTTACTATTATTATGGTTTTTCCGTTTGTGTTAATTTCTTTCAGCAGATCCATAACTTCATACGAAGTTTTTGTATCAAGTGCACCGGTTGGTTCATCGGCAAGTATAATTCGCGGATTTGAAATCAATGCTCTGGCAACGGCCACTCTTTGTTTTTGTCCGCCTGACAATTCATTGGGCATATGGTTAGCCCAATCTTTCAAGCCAACCATTTCAAGATATTCAAGCGCAAGTTCATTTCTTTTTTTTCGGTTAACGTTTTTATAAAAAAGGGGAAGAGCAACGTTTTCCAGAGCATTTTTGAATGAAATTAAATTAAACGATTGGAAAATAAAACCAAGTGATTTATTTCTGTGCTGTGCAGCTTCTTTTTCTGTCATCTTTCTAATTAATTCATTATCCAGGTGATATTCACCGGAATCATAATCATCAAGCATTCCTAAAATATTCAGCAATGTAGATTTTCCGGAACCGGATGATCCCATAATTGAAACCAGTTCACCTTCATCTATCTGAAGGTTTATTCCTTTTAATACGTGCAGGGAATTTTTCCCCATATAATAATGTTTATGCAGTTCTTTTATCTTTATCATTTTCCCCCGGAAAAGATGGCAGTCAGCAGCGCCGACTACCACCTTAAATAGTTTAAGAGATTATTTAATCTGCATAGCGATTTTATTAAACATGGAGACAGATTTCGTAATTTTATCTACGAATGTTTTTGTTTAAGGAACGATTTGCACAAATTTTCATCTTAACTGAATTTTTGATAAAAACCCCGGTTCATCTCCCAAATGATGCAATTAATTTGTATTTTCGTTTGATTTGTAGAATAAAACAAAAGAAGCCGGGAAAGAGCATTAAATTTGCAATATGAAAAAAAGTACAGTTGAAATATTAATACACATCAGTTTGTGGAGTTTAATTCTAATAAACCTTCTGAATTACACTCTGGTTGAAGAATACGTTGCAGAAGCCTTTATTTCTGCAATTTTTATCATAGCAATAATTGCCATACCATTCTATTTTAATTACTTCTTTTTGGCAGATCTGATTTTTGTACAGAAACAATATCTTAAATACTTCATTGTTGTTATTGTGGTTTCGGTTTTTACCTATCTTATTCTATATTTCACATCTTCTACCTGGCTGCTGGAAGATGACGGAATAAGCGGGTGGGTTTCGGCTGTAACAAATCTGATATTAATTATTGGTTTATCCAACCTGATAAAGGGAATTTTAAGCTGGTTTCAGGATCAACAGAAAAAATCTGATCTTGAAAAAGAGAAACTTCAGTCGGAATTGAAATTTTTAAAACTCCAGGTTAATCCACATTTTCTTTTTAATTCACTCAACAATATCTATTCACTCAGTTATAAAAAAAGTGATAAAGCTGCTCCAATGATTGCCAGACTTTCCAGAATTTTGCGCTATATGCTTTATGAATGTCAGGAAACTCAAGTGCCTTTAACAAAAGAAATTGATCTGCTCAAAAACTTTACCGATCTTAATTTATTAAAAATCGGACAGGAACGAAGAATAGATTTTTACACTGAAGGAATAGAAAATCATCACAAAATTGCACCTTTGATTTTAATCACCTTTTTGGAAAATGCGTTTAAACATGGCAATATTTTATTTGATGAAACAGGCTGGATAAATATTGAATGCAGAGTTGAAAATAAACAGCTTACTTACAGACTAGCAAACAGTGTGAGTCAGAATTCAACAAAAGTTGTAGATAGCGGAATTGGATTAAAAAATATTGAAAAACAACTTCAACTGACTTATCCTTCAAAGTACGATTTAAAAATTTCTGAAACTCCCAAAGAGTATACTGTTGAATTAAATATCGAGTTAAGTTAATGACACAAAAACTTAAATGTTTAATAGTGGATGATGAACAGCCTGCAAGAGAGCTAATTAAAAGTTATATCCAGAATATTCCAGAACTGGAATTCACTGCCGAATGCTCAAATGTACTGGATGCAAAACAGATTCTGGATTCGGAAGATATTGATATTCTATTACTCGATATTCAAATGCCGAATTTGTCAGGATTAGATTTTCTTAAAATTACAAAAAAACAGCCTGCAACCATTCTTATAACAGCATTTTCAGAATATGCTCTGGAAGGTTACGAACTTGACGTTATCGATTATTTGCTAAAACCTGCGGAGTTTGACAGATTTTATAGAGCAATCAGTAAAGCAATTGACTGGATTAAATCGCGAAATTACAACACTTCGGTTCCGGCAAAAGAGAGTATTACAGAAAACGCTCCCGAGTTTATTTTTATAAAAGCCGATAAGGAAATTGTTAAAATAAAGTGCGATCAGATATTATTTATTGAAAGTTTACGTGAATTTGTACAGATCCATACAGCTGCAAAAAAACATATAACACTCCAGGCATTGAGCAAATTTGAAGAAATTTTACCAAAAGATTATTTTTTCAGAATACACCGCTCTTCCATTGTAAACATAAAAGCAATTGATAAAATCATCGGAAATACTGTTTTTATTGGCAAAAATCAGCTTTCTATCTCCCGCGGACAAAAAGAACTCTTTTTTGAGATGATTAACAGAAATAAATTATTTTAACTCTTATACTCTATTAGTTTTGACTTTCAATCGATAATATTATTATTTTTAGTTAATAATTTATTAAGAAGCAAACCTCGATATGCAAAAAAAACCTGTGATTTTTGAAATCAACTCGCGAGTCTGGATAAAAAGATTTAACAATATTTCTAATATACTTGATATACCAACCGATTATTGGCAATCTCTCAGAAACAAAGGCATAGATTACATCTGGCTAATGGGGTTATGGGAAACCGTACCTGAATCAGTTGAAAAATATTGTTTTGCCGAAGAACTCTTATCCGGTTACAACAGGGCTTTGCCCGACTGGAAAAAGGAGGATGTAATTGGTTCGGCTTATGCCATAAATCAATATAAAATAAATCCTCTATTTGGTTCTGAGCAGGATATCACAAAATTAAAGGAGATATTGAATAATCTGGGGTTAAAGCTTATTCTTGATTTTATTCCAAATCACTTTAACTCACTTTCGGTTGTGGTGCAATCAAATCCGGAAATCTTTCTTACTTCTGATGAAGAGCGATTTGAAAATGATCCTATAACTTATTTTAAAGTTAACGGAAATAATTCAGTTTTTGCACACGGACGCGATCCTTTTTTTCCGGCCTGGCAAGATACAATTCAAATAAATTATTACAAACAGGATGCCCGCGATTTTATGCTGGGACAGCTGACAAAAATCTCAAAAATGTGTGATGGTGTTCGCTGCGATATGGCGATTTTGAGTCTGAATAACATTTTCCAGAATACCTGGGGAAATTGTTTAAATGATAATGGATACCAGAAACCGGAAACAGAATTCTGGGAAGATGCTATAAGTTCTGTTAAAACAAAACAGCCTGATTTTATCTTTATTGCCGAAGCATACTGGAATCTGGAATGGCAGCTTCAGCAGCTTGGCTTTGATTTTACTTATGATAAAAAGCTAACTGACAGATTACAAAGTTCTCATGCAAAAGAGATAAGAGAACATCTTCTGGCAGAAGAAGATTATCAAAATAAATCTCTCCGTTTTCTCGAAAATCACGATGAAGAGAGAGCTCTCTCCAATTTCGGAACAGATAAATCAAAAGCAGCAGCTGTAATAATAAGCACCATTCCCGGAATGAAACTTTTTCACGACGGACAATTTGAAGGGAAAAAAATTAAACTTCCGGTTCAACTTGGAAGAGAACCTGATGAAAAACCGAATCCCGAATTGTTGGGTTTTTATAACAAATTGCTGGAAGTATCTAACAGCGATATTATAAAACAGGGAAAATGGAATCTTCTGGAAACAATTCCAGTGTGGGAAAATCACAATATGCTTTCTTTTAAAAGCATACTTGCCTGGGAATTGAGTCACCAGAACAAACGTTGCCTGGTTGCCGTAAACTACGATGAAGGTGTAAATTCCTGCAGAATAAAAATTGATGTAAATTCTGACAAAAATCTGATTGATTTCGACGATGTAATAAATAACAATATTTACATTCGGGAAATTGATGAAATTAAAAATCAAGGATTATTTGTTGAGCTGCAACCATATCATTACCACATTTTAGTTTATTAAAAATCAGTCTGCTTATTTTGTTTTTTTTATGTAAATTACTGTGTTTTTAATATAATTTGCTGGTTTTTAGTAATCCAAGAATATTTAATGAGTGAATCTCTTAACAACATTTTGCAGGTCTTCTGCCAGATTAGCAACGCATCCATAGTTTACATTTTGAAAACTGAAAAAAGCAGTTTTGAAATATTAAAATACTATGGTGAGTATGATGAAAATGATAATCTGATTACCGCATTAAATGCCGATATTACAAGAATTGAAGAACCTACTTCTACAAAACTTAAGTATGTAGATTCTTTTAACAAACTTCTTGATGTATATAATTACCATTCCGTTTTTATTTCCGAATTGAAAAAAAATGAGGATGAGAAAAGATATTTTCTGGTCAGTCTTTCCAAAAATGAAACTTTGTTTAATAAAAATATTAAAGACAAAATTTCAGTCTGGTTCCCGATTCTGGAACATCATTTTGCTGAAATGATTTCCGATTCGGCTTCAGAGGAATATAATATTGCATCAGGAAATATAATTGAAGAGCAATACAATTTTCTTGTATCAACCATAACCGATTTTGTTTTTACGCTCGACAGCAAAGGCGTTTTTACAAGTGCAAATCAAAACGGATTACGCACACTTGGTTATACTCCCGAAAATTTAATTGGTCAGCATTTCCTTGATTTTATTGATGATGATGCAAAAACCGATGTTGCAATGGCATTTCAAAAAGTACTTACATCAAAAAAAACTATCCGTTTTATGGTGTCGTTTCTGAACAAATATAAAAACAAAATACTTTTTGAAATAAGCGCAAAACCAATTTTGAAAGATTCTCAAATTACCGGAATGTTCGGCTTTGCAAGAAATGCTTCTCAGCATAACAAGGTTCAAAACCGACTCGAAGAGCTGCAGGCAGAACTTACCGAAAACAGAAGAATTTTATCTATTGAACGTGACAGAGCAAAGCAGCAGATTTCTGTGCTTGAAGAATTAAATCGTCTGAAAAATGATTTTATCTCAAATGTTTCTCACGAATTAAGAACACCACTTGCCTCCATAGTCGGGTTCTCAGAAACAATTGCTTCTGATCCGAGTATGCCGACTGATACAGTTCACGAATTTATCGGAATAATTTTAGGTGAAGGGAAACGACTTGCAAAACTTGTAAATGATATTCTCGATTTCTCAAAGCTTGAATCGGGCGAAGATGTTCTTGATAAACAAGATTTTGACATACTTGCTGCACTTGCCGATCTGGAAAAAATGTTTGCATCTCAGGCAGAAGAGAAGCAGTTAAATCTTACATTTACTTATCCTGAATCGGAAGTATTTATTAATGCAGATAAAGAAAGAATTTTCAAATCTCTAAGTCATATTATGTCAAACGCAATTAAATTTACTCCGGCAAACGGACGCATAACAATTATGTTTCAGGAATTTTTAAAGGAAGTGGAAATAATAATAAGTGACACCGGTTTGGGAATTCCTAAAGATGCTTTACCAAATATTTTTCAGAAGTTTTATAAAGTTAACCGACCCGGAGCACAAACTCCCGGAGCCGGTTTCGGATTAATAACCGCAAAAAAAATTATAGATGCCCATAAGGGTTTAATTCAAATTAAAAGTGAAATTGATATGGGAACCACAGTCCTGATAAGACTTCCCAAATATATAAATTAACAGATAGGAGCTAAGTTGGATAAATTAGTATTTATAGTTGACGATGAGCCTGCTATTCTTAAACTTCTAACTTTTTGGGTTAAGGATAAATGGAAGTATAAAGTTAAATCATTTGCAACAGGAATGGATTTAATGAGTAATCTTTCAGAAAATCCTGATTTAATTTTACTCGATATAATGTTACCTGACGAAAACGGAATAGATTTGTTAAAGAAAATAAAATCTATGAATCAGCATCTTCCCGTTATTATGCTCTCTGCTCAAGGCAGTATCCAGGTTGCTCTTGAATCTATACGATTGGGAGCCTTCGACTATCTCCCGAAACCTATCGATACAAACCACCTTGAACCGGCAATTAAAAATGCAATCAAAAATTATGATCTGCATCGTGAACTTGCCCAGTTAAAAGAAACGGTTCAAAGAGAATACAGTTTTGATAACATCATTTCTGCTGATGGAAAAATGCAGGATGTTTTCAAACTTGTTACAAAAGTCCTTAATAATGATATCAGCGTTTTAATCAACGGAGAAAGCGGAACAGGTAAAGAATTGATTGCAAAAGCAATTCACTTCAACGGTTCTAGAAAATCGGAACCATTTGTTGTTGTTAACTGTGCATCAATTCCGAGAGAATTAATGGAAAGTGAATTGTTCGGTCATGAAAAAGGATCTTTTACAGGCGCTCATCAAAAGAAAATAGGAAAGTTTGAAATGGCCAACGGCGGAACAATTTTCCTTGATGAAATTGGTGAAATGGAGATATCGCTACAGGCAAAAATATTGCGTGTAATTCAGCAAAAAGAATTTGAACGCGTTGGCGGAACAGAAATAATCAAATCTGATGTAAGAATTATTTCTGCAACTAATCGCGATCTTAAACAGGCAGTTGAAGAAAAAATATTCAGAGAAGATTTATATTATCGTTTAAGTTCATTCCCGATAATTCTTCCTCCATTGCGTGAAAGAAAAGGTGACATCATTGTTTTAATTGAGCATTTTATTGACAAGTTCAATTCAAAACTCGGGAAAGAAATTAAAGGCGCAACAAAAAAAGCAATGCGCGCACTTTATGAATATGAATGGCCCGGAAATGTTCGCGAACTTGAAAACACAATGGAAAGATGTTTGATTATGTGTGATAGCAATCAGATCGATGTTGATGATCTTCCAAACCAAATTGTGACTTCCGACGGGTTAACCAATTTTGATTTCAGCGGAAAAATGTTTGGTGAAGATTCCCCAATCATTCCGTTTGAAAAACTTAAAGAAGAAGCAATTAAACATGCAATCAGAGTAACTAACGGCAACATTGTAGAAGCATCCAGAAAATTGAAAGTCGGACGCGCGACTTTGTATCGACTTATGGAAAAATATGAAATTGACTACAATAAAAATTAAGTGATTATGTTTTTAGCAGAAGAAAAAATAAATGATGTTTTAATAGAAATTGTAAATCTCGACAGAGCAACTTTACGCGAAGCCGAAGAATTCAAAAAGATTCTCACAAAAAATATTGAACAGGGCGAGAGAAAAATTATTGTTGATCTTTCTGCCTGCGAGTTTATAGATTCAAGTTTTTTGGGAGCACTTGTGCACATTCTTAAAAAAGTTGTTAAAACAAATGGCGATCTGAAATTAGTTGGTTTTAAACCTGCCGTTCGATCAATGTTTGAGCTTACTCGTATGTTCAGAGTTTTTGAAACTCATTCAAATCTGAACGAAGCTGTTGAGAGTTATAATCAATGATTTCTTTAAAACCCAAAATATTGCTTGTTGAAGATGAACCGCCTGTTGCAAAATTGTTTCAGTTTACTCTTCAAAGAGAAGGATTTGAAGTTGCTGTTGCAACCAACGGAAAAGAAGGAATTGAACTCGCAAAAAAAGAAATTTTTGATTTAATTTTATCTGATATAATGATGCCCGTTATTGACGGGTATCAGTTCAGAAAGCTGATTCTTGAAGAGAACCATCTCCGAAATATTCCATTTGTTTTTCTAACTGCCAAAGGTTCTGAAGATGATATATTATCAGGTTACAATCTTGGAATAGATGAATATATCATAAAAACTTCTCCGCCTAAAATTGTTATCGCTAAACTGAAAGCAATTTTGGCAGCAAAGAAAAAAAGAGAAAGTGAAGTTGTTGAAGAACTAACCAAAGCTGTTGATTCCCTTGGCAGTCGGGTTGTTCCTGATTCTTGTCCTGAACTTGAAACATATAAAATTAAACATTGGCATAAACCTTTCAAGGATACTCCCGGCGGTGATTTTATAGATTACATAGAGATTGATGAGAATAATCTTCTGGTTGTTCTGGGTGATGTAATGGGGAAAAAATGGAACGCCTGGTATTTTGCTCTTCCTTATGCAGGTTATATCAGAAGTTCTGTCAGAGTTACAACTGAATCTTCAAATGAAATCTCTCCTGCAAAAATTTTGGAACAGGTTAACAAAACCGTCTACAAAGATGAAAGAATCTCCGAAATATTTACAACCATCTCAATTGTACTGATAAATAAATCGGAAAATTTTGTGCAATACGCAGGTGCCGGTGACTTACCTTTATTGTTGAAAAATAACTTAAGCGGACAAGTAGAAAAAATCATTTCACCCGGATTGTTACTCGGGTTTTCAGAAACCAGTGAATATTCAAATGTGGAAATTAAGTTGGACCAAGATGATCAACTTTATCTTTTTACAGATGGGATAATTGAAGCGGAAAATCAGAATGGTGAGTTTTTAGGACTCGATAATTTTATTGAGTTGCTTTCAAAAAATAATTCTCTTAAAGAGATTGAAACAGAAATGAAAAATTATACTGCCTCAAACTTTTCAGATGATTTAAGTTTAATTCAAATCCAAAAAATTTAACACTCTTTTTATTTCATCCTCTGAATAACAAACTTGTCCAAACAACTCCCTAATAATTGTTTCATCAATTTTGTTAAAATCTTTTTCTCTCGGACAAATAACAATTCCACCCATATCAACAGAGGCCGGACTTATCAAAATTTGTGTTTCATTTTCAGCAAAATAAAAATCAGGGCGATGTTTTGTTCGCGGAAAAATCAGGACAGTAAATCGATCTTCTTTTCTGAAGCCCATAAGATTAAGCTTTGGTTCATATTCAAATTGATCAGTCTTTTCCAATGCCGAATAAATTTCATTCACAAATTGAATTGAGTTTTGATTTGTAAACTCCAAAACAAAATATTGTCGTAATTTATCATTGACTGAAAAAACTTTAAGATTTTCTTTTGTAAAAATTAAATTTGCTTCTTTTGCAAAATTCCGATATTCTGCTTCTATTGGTAAAATGCTTTTCGGACAAGCCTGAAAGTGCATATGATCAGGAGCAGAAGCACCACATTCCGGACCATTATAAAAAACGGTATACTCCTCTTCAAAAAATTTCAGTAAAGAGACAAAATGTTCGAGTTCATTTTTAATAAGTTGAGGTTTATGAGTATTTGCGGGAATTGTAAAATGAGGATTAAAAATCGGAAACGGATTTAGCAATAAATCGTAAGCAGAATTTATATTTAAAATACTTTGTTCCTGTGGTCTGTTTTCTTCACACAAAAAACATTTTCTCTTGCTGATCGACTTTTTATCAACTGCTGCGGAAGACGAAATAATTCGTTCCGGATTAAACTGAACAATAATTTCGTTATTATCGATCTCAAAAATTTTATTACGAATATTAGATAAGGCAAAATAATTTTCAGATGCCAGTTTCCAATTTTGTTTTTCCTTAAAGAGGAAAGAATTAATTTTTTCTTTTATCTTAATCTTCATTTTTATTTAAATTAATTCGCGATAAAATTTCCAGAGTTCTGATTCTGTCTTTATACAAATTATTTTTATTTTCTTTTTCTATATCGAGATTTGCATCAGAATTGCCTTCCCATCTTCTGCATATATATAGCGATTCATATATTCTTGAAATTATATATTTTCTTGAAATCGCAAGTCCGATAAAATAATCTTCACCATAAGATACATCAGGGAAACCAATATTTTTCACAATGCTTTTTCTAAAAGCACGCGGCGCACCTAATCCATTTATTCTGAGGGCATTGTTTCTGCCGTTATCAGGTGTCCATTCTTTATGATCAATCAATCCCGGAGGTAATTCTTTTAAATTGAAATCTGTTAACTCATAAGATCCAATAACCATAGCTGAATTTTCAGCTTCAAATTTTTCTACAATCTTCTGAATTGTATTTTTATTTTTGTAAATGTCATCACTATCAAGCTGAATAACATATTTACCGCACGAAGAATGATTAATTCCGTAGTTCCAGCATCCGCCTATGTTAAGATTTTTCTTTTCAGGAACTGCAAGAATAACACGATGATCCAGTTCACAAAATCCTTCCACAGCTTCTCTGGTGCCGTCAGTAGAATGGTTGTCAACAACAATCAGATTAAAGCTGAAATTTGTTTTTTGTGACAGGACAGATTTTACTGCATCTTTTATTGTTTTGACTCTGTTTTTGACCGGAATTAAAACCGTTGCTGTTACTTCATACTTTTCTTCTGAATTTTTAACCTGTTGAAACTCCGGTTTCAAATAAGCATCAATCAGCTTTAAGTATTTTGTAAAGGCTTTTTCATATTCAATCTGTACTTCACGATTTAACGGATTCACATAATCAAATTGTTTTTCACCGGTTGTTCTGTTTTCAGTTTTTTCAGATGAATACAAAAACTCAGGCAGTCTTATAATTTCAGCTTTTGTTGAAATAAAGAGTCTGGAAAAATAGAATGCAGAATATTTATAACTTTCCGATTTATTCAATGCTTCTTTAAGTAATTTAAGATCAACTAAAACAACCGGGCCAAAATCAAAATTATCTCTCACACTTCCAAGCTGGTAATCAATTACAGGATGAGGTTTTAACGTTTTGTTTTCAACATCATAATAATCTGAATAAATTATTCCTGCTTTTGTATCTGTTGCAGATTGGAAGAACCTGTTCAATGATGATAAAGAGATATCAATTTTTTTGTCTTCAAGTAGAATTAACAGATAACTGCTTTCAATGTTTTCAATTGAAGAAGATAGGTTATTTGCGTCAAACAAATCACTAGCAGTGATATTAATAAGTTGTTCAACAAAATCACATTTAAGAAAATTTTCAAATTTTATAACTGTTTCGGTATCACTGCTGCAATTTAAAATTGCCAATGTATTTTTATAAGTCAAAAGATAATCCTGCTCTTATTTCTCTTCCTGTTTCCGGTAAACCCCACTGTGTATAATATAATTTGTCAGTCAGGTTATTTATTCTTACATAACTATCAACCGATGTTTTGCCAACGTGAAAAGTATAGCCGGTTCTTATATTAAATAAAATATAATCAGGTAACTTTTGTATTTCTTCGTTGCCTTCCTGATAACCGTATTCTTCACCGACATAATTAATATCAAACAAAAAATTTATATTTTGAAACGGGGAATAATCAAAACTTAGTGAAGCCATAACTTCCGGTTTATATTCAAGCTTGTCTTCAAAATTTCCATTTGTATTTTCACCAAGTGAACTTAATGTGGTAAATGAAATATCTGTGCGGAATTTTTTACTGAACTGAAGAGCTGCTTTTAATTCCAACCCGTAAGTTCTTATTTTATCTTTGTTAATTCTGATATACTGTTTATCAGGCAAAGCTTTTCTGATAATTCCATCTTTTAGGTAAGTCAGAAAAAAACTTCCTTCCACACTAAATTTATTTCCGAGATAACTTATTCCCAAATCTGTTGTGTGAGCAATTTCAGAGGTGAGATCATAATTGATTATATATTTTCCGTTACCGTCTGAAAGCGCTTCTCTTAAAGAAGGGAATCTGGTTTTTCTCCCGAAATTACCCTGCGCAATCAGATTACTGTTAATTTTATATGATACAGTTGAAGTAAAGCTGTAATCGGTTTCATCACTTTTTATTGGGTTATCTTTGTAATCCGGAGTGTTCACACCATCATAACTGATTCCTGCGAGGAATGAAAATTTATCAAGGATATATTCATATTCAAATCCCAGACTATAAATATTCTGAGAATAATTTGCTTCGCTCATAAACGCAAGATTACCATCTTTGTTGATTTCTTTATGTGAAGTATTATAACCGTTGAAAGAAAATTTCAAAATGGAGTTGTTGTTTATCAATTGAGTGTAAATCAATCTTCCTGTATAAATATAATCTTCATTAATCTCTTTTTCATCCAGCACAGAATAAGTTTCATCTGTGAACTGATCTATTTCGAGATCAAACTTTGAGGCGGAAAATGCATAAGTAATTGAAGAAATTCCTGTATTTGAAAAACTGTGTGAACCGGTTAAATTTGCAGATAACTTATCCCAAACCGGATATTGCCAAAATCTTTTTTTTGCAACATCAAATTCAGCCGGAACACCTTTCTCTGCGTTTATATATGAAACAGAAAAAGCAAGATCTGATTTAGTTGAATATCTATAATCTACTTTTGCAAAAGTGTTGAAGTTTTTTGATTGAGTGTTGGTTCTTAACCCGCCTTCACGATCAAAATCAGAAGGGAGTCTAAAACCGTCACGTTCGTTGTATCCCGCAGAAATAAGGTATGACAAATTTTCACTTCCACCAAGCCAGTATCCTGAAGCTTTTTTAAAAGATCCTGTACCGCCTGAAATATTTATTTTTCCTTCGCTTCTGTTTTTATACTTTTTTGTGTTAATGGAAATAACTCCGGCCATATTATTAACACCAAAAATTACGGAAGGAATTCCTTTTGTAACAGAAACAGCCCCAATTGCTTCTGTAGGAACCATACTTAAATCGATTCTGTAATCCCAGGGAATATTTAACTGTGAACCTTCAAACATTAAAAGTAACTGTCTTTTACCAGCACCTCGCAGGTACACGAGACTTTGACCCTGAGAATTATTTTGAAGTTTTAAAGAAGGAATTAATCTGGTAATTTCACTTATGTTTGAAGCATCTATTTTTTCCAGTTTTTTTGCATCTATATTTATAATTTTTTCAGGCTCTATAACCACTCCGCTCTGAACCAGGATATCTTCCAGATTGTATGTTTTAACACTATCCTGTTTTTGAGCAAACAAACAAGTTACAGCAAATAAAAAAACAAAAAACCCTTTTTTCATCTAAATAATCATCCCATATGTGTAGAATTTCGTAACGATAAATTTACAAATAAATCAAAATAAAATTTAGTGAAATATAACAAATTTAGGCTCTTGGAAGGGATACATAAAATTTACACCCTGAATTAAGCTCAGATTCCAGCCAGATATTTCCGTTAAGTTTTTGCACAATTCTTCGTACAATTGATAAACCAAGTCCTTCTCCAATTATTGGCGAATCGGGATTGAGTCGGTGAAATATCTCAAATATTTTCTCTTTATGATTCGGATCAATTCCTATTCCGTTATCTTCAACACAATAAACAGAATTTTCATTATTCGGAATCGGGTATATTTTTATGTAGCTTTCTTTGGTATCGTCGTTATATTTTACTGCATTATCAATTAAATTTGTAAACAACTGATTAACCTGAACCTGATCGCCTTTACAGGCAGGAAGATCTGCAACTTCAATTTTGATATCTTTTTTCTGAATCTGAAACTGCATTGTATCTGTAATTTTTGTAAACATCTGATTCATATCAATGTCTTCTATTGTGATAGCCGTTCTTCCCAGTCTTGAAAGACGCAGCAAACCTTTTAGAAGTGAATCCATTTTCATTGCACTTGAACCGATAAACCCAAGTGAAGATAAAATATCTTCATCCATTATGGTGTTAATTTCTTCTTTATATCCATCTCCTTCAAGGTTTTCCATAAGAGCTCTGATTTCTTTCAGACTAAGTTCAAGTTCTGTGCTGAACCCTTGAATATTAACCAGAGGTGATCTTAAATCGTGAGAAGAGACATAAACAATTTGTTCAAGTTCGGCATTTTTCTGAGTTATTTCTTTTAACAGAGTTTCCTTTTCTTTATCAAGTTTTTTGATTGTTGTAATATCTGTAATACTTACAAGAACTCTGTTTTTTAACTTGTTGCTCTCAAATGTTGAAAGTTTAATAATTGCATCTATTCTTCTTCCGTCAAAAGTTTTAAACGGAATTTCAGTCTGAAAATGCTCAACACCTTCATAATATGAATTTAGGATTTTTTTTATTGCTTCCCACGATTCCGGGATATAAATTCTGCTGAAATTTTTAAGAAGATATTCTTTTGTCCCTGCACCAAACATTTTTATTGCAGCATCATTTACATCTATAATATTTGCTTTTTCAAGCGCATCGTATGCAAATTTAGGGTGCGTTTCAAGGTATTTCAGAAGATTCAGTTCTTCTCCTACAACACTTCGTATTGTTTTGAGAACTTCGGAATTATCTTCTTCCCAGATACAAACAGGTGCAGCATTAAATATATTTTCAAATCTTTGCTTACGATAAAGAATTTCTATTTCAGCCTGCTTTTGTTCAGATATATCCTGTACAACACCAATTTTACTTTCGATGTCGCGATTCTCAAAAATAAAATCACCGCCTGCTCTTATAAATCTGAGCGCACCATCGTTTCTGATTATTCGGTATTCAATAAACTCTGGTCTGTCATCCTGTTTCAGCGAATCTCTGAAAGAACGAAGCATCAAAAGATCATCCGGTAAAATTGCCTGTAAAACTATCTGATCGAGAGTTTCTTCCTTTTCACTCACCCCAAATATTCTGTACATTTCATTTGACCAGATCAGTTTTTTTTCTTCCGGCAGCCATTCCCAGCTCCCGACTCGAGAAATCTCCTGTGCTTTCTTTAACCTGAACTCATTAAGTTTTAATTGCTCTTCAACAATATCACGTTCTTTTTCTTTGGTGTTGAGTCTGTCGAGCATATCATTAAATTCATCATACAAGACACCAATTTCATCATCGGAACTTTTTTTAACTCTCACCGAATAATTGTTTTTAAGTGAAATATCTTTTGCCGTATCAGCCAAATTAAGAATAGGATGGGAAATATATCTTTGCAGTTTTATGGCAAGAATATATGTTACAAATGATATAATGATAAACAAAATTATGCTGTACATAAAATAACCGGCAAGTTCATCTTTTAGAACATCGGTTGATGCAATCAGAATTACGGTTCCATATTTTTTATCATTGTAAAAAATTGGCTGATTAACAAGAAGTACATCATTTTCAAAAACTACTTTCTGTTCATTGCTTGGAACAGGTATATAAACATTTTCAGGATTTTCTTTATCATAAGAAGCAAAAAGTTTTCCCTCCGAGGTAAAAGTATAACCGCTGATTACATGCGGAATAACATCCAGTTTTGTGAGGATTTCAAATGCTGCCCGCGGATCGTCAAAATCAAGAGTAGGAATGCTGTACTCTCCAATTAACTGAGCTTTCAATTTGGTTTCCAGAACAAGATCTTCACGGAATTCATTTATCTGTCTGTATAAATTCATCACAAATAAAATCAGCATACCAAATATTGATACCCCGAAAATGATCATTATAAGTTTATTTTTAAGCGATATATTTGTTATTAATTTCATCTATTCCACAAACTCTGCATATCTTAGTAACAGGTGACTGACATAAAGCCCGGTACGACCAAATGTCTTTTTATTAAATTTGAATCTTATATTCCCTTCATCGGAAAAGTAAAAAATTATGTGCGGACCTTCAGAAAAATATTTTTCAACATCTGTAACAATTAGTACAGGCTGGTTTTGAGTTATGTTTAAAATCTTTTTTAATTCTTTATCTTTCATTTCTCCCACAATTAAAACTTCGGGTCTGGATTGCGTATCAAAATTAAAATCGGAAATTTCAACTT